>CAMKTM010000054.1 GCA_946415695.1 uncultured Prevotellaceae bacterium
AAAAGAAGCCCAATAATGCAACGAGCGGCCTGTCGAATCCACGTGTCGATTTGCAGATATTCATGTAAACTCTGTCAACTACACGAAAGTAATTTGCAAATTACTCTTGAATAAATTGTAAATTACTCTTGAATAAATGTCAAATTATTCTTGAATAAATTTCAAACTACTCTGCAATAAAATCTATGTCATTCGAGCCTTGTGGCTTTTTTTGCTCCAAGTGTACTACTGCCTGCAACTTAAATCCGAAGCTCATGTCATGGTATCTGTGACAACTTAAAAGCCAATTTGTTGTTTTTTACACAAAAAAAGACAGATTTTTTCGTATTATTTTCACTTATTCGTACCTTTGCAGTCCAAATTATGTCACCGAAATATATAATGTGTAACCTTTGCTTTTTTCATCATAACAGTCGTTTTTTGCATTGAAAGGTATTATTTATTGAATATCATGCAAAAAGTCGTTCTTTTTGCTTATCTTTGCAAAGCAAACATAGAAAAACCATCCATCAGAATGCGACACAACTATATTCTTTTAATCATGGCGGCCACTTTTTGCCTGCTATCTTGTAAGACAAACTCTGTGAACACCATCTATCAATTCACCGCCCAGTCGAACCAGGGCGAGGAGGTGAGTTTTGCCGACTACAGAGGCAAGGTGCTCCTCGTCGTCAACACGGCCTCGAAGTGCGGTTTCACCCCTCAGTACGACGGGCTGGAGGCGCTCTATCAGAAGTATGCGGGTCGCGGACTCGTCGTCATCGGTTTCCCTTGCGACCAGTTCGGCCACCAGGAGCCTGGAACTGACGAAGAAATAGAAGAGTTCTGCCGCAAGAACCACGGCGTCACCTTCCCCTTGATGTCGAAGATTGAAGTGAACGGCGAGAACGCCCACCCCATCTACAAATGGCTGGTGAGCCAGGCCGGCTTTGCAGGCTTCGCACCGGAGCATCCGCTCTCTAAGTTGCTGGACGAGATGTTCTCCAAGGCAGATCCCGATTACGCCTCGAAGCCCGACATCAAATGGAACTTCACGAAGTTCCTGATTGACCGCAAGGGCAAGGTCGTGGGCCGATTTGAACCGACCACAGAACCTGAGCAACTGGAAAAACTGATTGAGGAACAACTTTAATTTCATTATAACAGATTATGAAGTATCCGTGCGAAAACTGCAAGCTCCGTGCTCAGTATGACAAGAATCCCAAGTCGCTTGTCGGCCGCTTTTGGCGTTGGCAAATCAACTTCTGCCCCAGTTGGCGAGGCTATTTCAAGTCGCTGCCTCCCGAAAAGCAGGAAGCGTTGCGCAAGAAATACGATTTCTGGAAGTATTAGGCACAGTACCGTCCTCGCTCTCTGTCTTGTTCCGAAGGGTGCAAAAGTCCTAAATTGTCGGTGAAATGGGCGTTTTTTTTGCATCCGGCCGGTGCGTGTCAGTCGCTTGTCGGGGCTAATCGGAATAGGTGACGTAGCACGTTGCGCATATCTTGTCGCCGCTCATTGACCCCACGCCAGTCTGTACGGCTGAGACAAATCGTTATGATTCTGAGGTGCGCAACCCCCTAATTTGTAGGACACGCCCAGCAGGTCTGTTCCAATAACCCTGTGGCCTTATTTCAATAAGAGCGTGCCTCGTTGACAATAAGAGCGTGCCTTTATGGCAATAAGAGCGTGCCTCGTTTTTTAGGGTGGCTTGCTCTGTGCTTGAAGCATGACGACATTTCGCCTAATCCTTGTTATAGTATTCCGCTCGCAAAACAATTGCAAAATAATTTTGAAATTCTCAAATATATTCGTAACTTTGCGCTCGAAACAACTCATTATTATATATAGAAACATGAAGAAGACTATTATCTATTCCTTGGCAATGATGCTCTGCCAACTGGCCAGTGCACAGACAAGCATCAGCCCCGATGTGCTCAAGCAACTTGAAAGCAGTTATGCGGGCACGCCCGCCGAGAAGGCACTACGCAACGCCATCAGCAATGTCAGCCTGCAGAAGATGGCCGTCAATCAGGAGAATGCCGGTGCGAAGGACAGCCATTTCGGCATCGAGATAAAGAACACAGGCATCACCGACCAGAAGAGCAGCGGCCGCTGCTGGCTCTTCACCGGGCTCAACATCCTGAGAGGACGAGCCATGAAGAAACTTGGCACCAAGGATTTCGTCCTCAGCCAGTGCTACCTCTTCTTTTTCGACCAGCTCGAGAAGAGCAACCTCTTCCTGCAAGGCATCATCGACACCCGTAAGCAGCCCATCGACAGCGAGATGGTGCGCTGGCTCTTCCAGCATCCCCTCTCCGACGGCGGCACCTACACGGGTGTGGCAGACCTCGCTGCAAAGTACGGCGTCGTGCCTGCCGACGTGATGCCCGAGACCTACGTCAGCAACAGCACCAGCGAGTTCTGCGGGCACCTGAAGCGTAAGCTCCGCGAGTTCGGCATCACCCTCCGCGAGAAGAGCGAGGCAGGCATGAGCGAGAAGCAGCTCGAAGCCCTGAAGGTGGAGCAGCTCCAGACCGTCTATAAGATGCTCGTCATGGCCTATGGCGTACCGCCAAAAACATTCACTTGGAAAGACCTACCCCAGCCCTCCCTTAAAGGGAGGGAGTCCTCCCCCTTTAAGGGGGAGTTAGAGAGGGTCTTTTCTCCCCTCGACTTCTTCAAGACCTACTGCATCAGCGAGGGCGAGGACCTCAACATGGACTATGTGATGCTGATGAACGACCCCAGCCGACCCTTCGGAAAGGTCTATGAGATCGACTACGACCGCCACGTCTATGACGGACACAACTGGCTCTACGTCAACCTCCCCATCGAAGAGCTGGAGAGCATTGCCATCGCTTCCCTGAAGGACAGCTGCCAGATGTACTTCAGCTGCGACGTGGGCAAGTTCCTCGACCGAAGCACCGGCTTTGCCGACCTCAAGAACTTCGACTACGACAGCCTGCTCGGCACCACCTTCGGCATGAACAAAAAACAGCGCATCCAGACCTTCGACAGCGGCAGCACACACGCCATGACCCTCATGGCCGTAGACCTCGACAAGGACGGCAAGCCCAAGAAGTGGAAGGTGGAGAACAGCTGGGGCTCGGGCAGCGGACAGAACGGCTACATCATCATGACCGACGAATGGTTCCGCGAGTACATGTTCCGCGTGGTTGCCCACCGCAAGTACTGCCCCGCCTCTGTCCTCGACATGCTCAAACAGAAACCCGTCCGCCTGCCGGCATGGGACCCCATGTTCAGCGAGGAAGATTAGTATTTTAAGTGAAGAACGAAGAGTGAAGAGTGAAGAATTAGAGTTACCCTTCGCTACACAGTTACTTTTATTCTTCACTCTTCACTTTTCACTTTTCACTCTTAGTTTGTTATTATGGAAACAACTCGACAAAACAAGATAGCACGCCTCATACAGAAGGAACTGAGCGACATCTTCCAGCGGCAGACAAGCGCGATGCGAGGCATGCTGGTCAGCGTCAGCGCCTGCCGCATCAGTCCCGACCTGAGCATCTGCCGCGTCTATCTCAGCGTCTTCCCAAGCGAGAAAGCCGAGGAGACAGTGCAGAACATCAACCAGAACCAGCGACAAGTACGCTACGAGCTCGGCACCCGCGTAGGCAAACAGCTCCGCATCATACCCGAACTGAAGTTCTTCATCGACGACTCGCTGGACTATGTGGAACACATCGATGAACTCCTAAAAGCCTCCCCTAACCCCTCCAAAGGAGGGGGAAACTGAATATACCAATGGAAGCAGGCAGCAGTTCACCTCACCTTCAAGAGCAGCAAGGAATGGGCGACGGTTCACCTCACCTTCAAGAGCAGCAAGGAATGGGCGACGGTTCACCCCAACTTCAAGAGCAGCAAGGGACTGGAGGTCGTTCACCCCGCCTTTGGAGGGGATGGGGGATGAGGGGCCGTTCACCCCTCCTTTGGAGGGGATGGGGGAGGCTTGAACTCTTCATAGCTCGTCGCTACCTCTTCGCCAAGAAGAGCCATCATGCCATTAACATCATCAGTGGCATCTCGGTGCTTGGCGTGGCAGTGGCAACGATGGCGATGGTGGTGACATTGAGCGTCTTCAACGGCTTCCAAGACCTCGTGGCCGACCTCTTCACTGCCTTCGACGCCGAACTTCGCATCACCCCGACCGACGGACAGACCGTCAGCGCCAAGGACGCAGCTCTGCTCGGGCTCAAGAAGAACGAGGCGGTGGAAGTCTATACGCCTGTCCTTGAAGGGCAAGCGCTTGTCGTTCAAGACGGGCGGCAGCAGGTGGTGACCATCAAAGGCGTTGCCGACAACTTCACCAAGCAAACTCACATCGAGGACATCCTCTATGGCGACGGCGCCTTCTGCCTTCATGCCGACATCCTGGAGTACGGCATCTTGGGCATTCAACTGGCTCAGCAGCTCGGACTTCCTGCCAACTTCGAGAACCCGCTCCAGGTCTATGCTCCCAAGCCGGGCGAACGTGTCAACATCGGCAACCCGCTTTCTTCCTTCAACCACGACGAGTTGCAAAGCCCCGGCGTCGTCTTTATGGTGAGGCAGGCAAAGTACGATTCGCACTACATCCTCACCAGCCTCGTGTTCGCCCAGAAACTTTTCGAGAGAGAAGGGCGTGTGTCGTCCGTGGAACTGAAGCTGAAGGAAGGCATCAACGCTGACAAAGCCAAGAAGGCATTGCGGGCGCAGCTGGGCGAACGCTTCAAGGTGGAGGACCGCTACGAACAGCAGAACGACGTTTTTCGCGTGATGCGCATCGAGAAACTCATCTCCTACCTCTTCCTTTCCTTCATTCTTCTGGTGGCTTGCTTCAACATCATCGGTTCGCTTTCGATGCTGATGATAGACAAGCGGCAGGACATCCAGACCCTTCGCAGCCTTGGCGCTACCGACTCGCAGGTATGCACCATCTTCCGCCTCGAAGGCCACATCATCAGCCTGGCCGGCGCTTTGCTCGGCTTGTTGCTCGGCGGCATTCTCTGCTGGGTGCAGCAGGAATACGGCATCGTGACGATGGGCGACAGCGAAGGCAGCTTCATCATCGAGACTTATCCTGTCAGTGTCTATCTCACCGACATCCTGCTCATCCTTGTCACCGTCCTCGCCGTCGGCTGGCTCGCAATATGGTATCCGGTGAAGTATCTGACGAAGAAACTTTTAGTTCTTAGTTCTTAGGGGTTAGGGGTAAGAGGTTAGGGGTTAGAGAATACCATTGGAATCTAATCAGCATCTAAAGCTATCCTCTAACCCCTAACCTCTAACCCCTAACCCCTAACCTCTTACCTCTAACCCCTAACCTCTAACCCCTAACCCCTAACCCCTATACTATGAGCACTGCCTATCCTTTCGCCCGTCCGCTGTATGTGATGGCAAAGCCCGCTGGCCCGAAGTGCAACCTGCGGTGCGAGTATTGCTATTATCTGGAGAAGCAGCACTTAGCCCCTTCCCTGTCCTCTCTTAATGGGAGGGAGTCCTCTTCTCCCCCTAAAGGGGGTCGTGGGGGCTTGGAGTTAGAGAAGGTTTGGGAGCAATACATCCGCGACTATATTCAGGTGCAGCAGATGCCCGACGTGCTCTTCACTTGGCACGGCGGCGAGCCCATGCTCAGGCCCCTCAGTTTCTACAAGGAAGCCGTCCGGCTGCAACGCTTTTACGGACGCGGCAAGCGCATCAGCAACAGCATTCAGACCAACGGCACGTTGCTCACCCCCGAGTGGTGCCAGTTCCTGCACGACGAAGGCTGGCTCGTGGGCATCAGCATCGACGGCACTGAGGAACAGCATGATGCCTATCGACGCGATGTTCAGGGTCGAGGCACCTGGCAGAAAGTGATGGACGGCATCCGCCTCCTCAACGAATATCATGTCGAGTGGAACGCGATGGCGACGGCCAATCACCATAATGCCCAAGACCCGCTCGCCTTCTACCACTTCTTCCGTGACGAACTGCATTGCAAGTTTCTGCAGATCAGCCCTGTTGTGGAGCGTATCAAGGTGCATAGCGACGGAAGGCATCTGGCACAGCTTTTCGACGAAGACTGCCCCATCGCTCCCTTCAGCATCCGTCCCGAAGAGTGGGGGCGCTTCATGTGTGCCATCTTCGACGAATGGGTGCGCCATGATGTGGGCGAGGTCTTCGTGCAGCTCTTTGATGCCGCTCTTGCCGGCTGGATGGGCGTGGAGCCCGGTGTCTGCGTCTATGCCGAGGAGTGCGGTCATGCGGCTGTCATGGAGCATAATGGCGACGTCTATTCCTGCGACCACTTTGTCTTCCCACAATATAAATTAGGTAACATACGCACGAACGGCCTTCCGCAGATGCTCTATGGCACGAAGCAGAACCGCTTCAGCCGACTGAAGAAGGAGGCTCTGCCCCGCCAGTGCCGCGAGTGCCGCTGGCTCAAAGCCTGTCACGGCGAATGCCCACGTCTGCGCTTCCTCAAGACTGCCGACGGCGAGCCTGGCCTCAACTACCTCTGTGCCGGTTACAAAATCTTCTTCCAGCACGTGGCGCCTTACATGGATTATATGCGGCAGGAGCTTCTTGCCGGCCGTCCTGCCAGCGGCGTGATGAGGCGCTCGTTCCCGTAGCTGATGAAGAGATTACCCATAGCGTTCTTTTCATCGAGGCACGCTCTTATTATCATCGAGGCACGCTCTTATTGCCATCGAGGCACGCTCTTATTTTCAACGAGGCACGCTCTTATTTTCAACGAGGCACGCTCTTATTTCCAACGAAGCACGCTCTTATTGCCATCGAGGCACGTTCTTATTTTCAACGAGGCACGCTCTTATTGTCATCGAGTTTTTCGACATTATTCAAGCCAATGTATCAAATGCGTGTCGTGAATGCTATGCCCTTTTATAATAAGATAGCTCAAACGAGGTACGGCAAAACAGGGAAAGATACTTAAATTGTGGTATTTTTTTTACATTACCGAAATTTATAGGCTATAGACCATAGTATTTTTGATAAAAAATCTATATATTTGCAGACGTTTTGAAAATAAAAAAGAGAAATGGACTAAAAATTGTAATGTTTTTTTACCTTAAAGCCTAATCTATATGACAAACAAAGTTATTACCGAAGTCACGCCATTGGGAGAAAAAGATTGCTTCCTGATGGTTGACCGTGACAAAGATGCGTTCACCTATCCTCTGCACAAGCACGAAGAGATGGAGCTGAACTTTGTGGAGCAGTGCGACGGAGCCCGACGCATTGTGGGCGACAGTATCGAAGTGCTGGGCAAGTATGACCTCGTACTTGTAGGCAGCGGTCTGGAGCACACATGGGACCAGTACGACTGCACGAGCCACTCCATTCATGAGATAACGATTCAGTTCCCGCCCGATTTGCTCGGTGAGCAGTTTCTGCAGAAGAACCAGTTGAGCAGCCTCCGTACACTCTTCGAGAATGCCAAGCGTGGCGTAGCCTTCGAGCTGCCCGCCATCATGGAACTTTATGGCAAGATCACAGGCATCACCTCAGCGCAGCCAGGCTTCTACCGCATGCTCTCGCTGCTCGAGATTCTCTACGAACTCTCTTTGCAGACCAACTACCATCTGCTGGCCAGCAAATCGTTCGCCAACGTGAAGAATCAGCCCGAAAGCCGCCGCGTGCGTGCCGTGGAAGAGTACATCGACCAGCATTTCAAAGGAGAAATTCGCCTCAAGACCCTCTCCGACATCGCCGGAATGACACCCGCAGCCTTCTCACGCTTCTTCCGCACCCGTACAGGCAAGACGGTCAGCGACTACATCATCGACATCCGTCTGGGCTACGCCGCCCGCCTGCTCGTAGATACCCACACCAGCGTGGCCGAGATCTGCTACAGCTGCGGCTTCAACAACATCAGCAACTTCAACCGCATCTTCAAGAAGAAGAAAGGCTGCTCGCCCACAGCCTTCCGCGACAACTACCACAAGAGCAAAATCATCATCTGACACAGGTGCGGTGCTCCTGACAATACTTTTTATATAACCGCGAATTGCACGAATTATTACGAAAGTCTCCATGTCTCACAGAGTGTAGCCAATTCGTGCAATTCGCGAAATTCGTTGTAAAAGAACAGACAATAAGATTTTTAGTAAGATGAAGCATTACGCTTATTTCCTCATGTTGTTCGTTCTGGCAGGCCTCTCTTCCTGTCAGAGAGAACAGAAAGCGACGAATCAGGATTTCGTGCAGGTTCGCGACGATAGGTTCTATCGTGGCGACAACGAGTACAGGTTCATCGGGGCTAACTTCTGGTATGGCGCCGTTCTTGCCAGCGAAGGTCAAGGCGGCGACCGCGAGCGTCTGCAGAAAGAACTCGACCTGATGCAGGAAGTAGGCATAAGCAATGTGCGTGTCCTCGCCTCCGGCGAAGGCCCCGACACCGTAGCATCGCACGTCGTGCCAGTGCTCCAACCCGAGCCCGGCGTCTATAACGATACCATCCTGCAAGGCTTGGACTACCTCATCGCCGAACTCGAGAAGCGAGACATGACGGCAGTCCTCTTCCTCAACAACGCCTGGGAATGGAGCGGAGGCTACGGCGCCTACCTCGAATGGGCGGGATGCGGCCCGGTGCCCGACTGGTCGGACTGGACCATCGCACAGAACTATCATTGCCAGTTCGTCCAGAACGACAAGGCAAAGGAAATGGCAGCGAACCACGTGCGCTTCATCGTCTCGCGCACCAACACCGTCACTGGCAAACCGTACACCGAATCGCCTGCCATCATGGCCTGGGAACTCGCCAACGAACCGCGTGCCTTTGCCCGCGACTCCGTGACGAAAGCCTGCTTCGCCCAATGGGTAGAAGCACAGGCTAAACTCATAAAGAGCCTCGACCCGAACCACCTCGTCACCACCGGAAGCGAGGGTCTCGAAGGTTGCGAAGAAGATCCCGACCTCTTCCGTCAGGTTCATGCCTTCCCCGAGATTGACTACGTCTGCATCCACATCTGGCCATACAACTGGCACTGGCTCGGCCCGGCCAGCGGTCCGCTGGAGAATGGCTTGGCAAAGAACGGCGAAACCTCTGTCGTGGACAGCGTTTCCTATGCAGCTCGCATGACGCGTGCCTATATGGAACGTTGCTGGAATGTCGTGAAGGACTTGAACAAGCCCATGGTCTTGGAGGAGTTCGGCTATCCCCGCGACGGCTATCGCATCGAGCTGAGTTCTTCCACTCAAGGTCGGGACATCTATTATGAATACGCCTTTGGCCTGATGGACGAAGGCAAGTTGCAAGGCTGTTGCTTCTGGGCGTGGGGCGGATATGCTCAGCCCGAGCATGTTCGCTGGCAGCGATGGGACGACTATGTGGGCGACCCTGCTCAAGAGGAACAAGGCCTCAACGCCGTCTTCGCCTCAGACACAACGACCCTCAACGTCATTCGTCAAGCCGCAGAAAAGCTCAAATAGGAAAGCTATCAAATAGGAAAGCTATCAAATAGTAAATAGTAAATTGTCAAATTGTAAATTTCATAAGGGTGTTATTCGATAAACAGACTTACATCGAGCGGCGCAGGCTGCTCAAGGAAAGAATAGGCTCGGGCATCATACTGCTCATGGGCAACAACGACTCGCCTGCCAACTATCCAAGCAACGTCTATCGCTTCCGTCAGGACAGCTCGTTCCTCTATTTCTACGGACAGCATCGCGAAGGCTTGGCCGGCATCATCGACGTGGATAACAACGAGGAATACCTCGTCGGCGACGACATCGACATCGACGACATTGTCTGGTTCGGCTCCGTAGATAGCGTTGCCGACATGGCCGCAGAGTGTGGCGTGGCCAAGACCATGCCGATGAAGAGCCTCTCTGACTTCATTAAGAAGGCAAAAAGCGCAGGCCGACGCATCCACTTCCTTCCGCCCTATCGCCACGACCACATGATTCAGTTCATGGACATGCTGGGCATCCATCCCTCGCAGCAGAGGGAGGCAGCCAGCGTGGAGCTCATCAAAGCCGTCGTTGACCAGCGTGCCGTCAAGAGCGCCGGCGAGATTGCCGAGATAGAACGTGCCTGTGCCATCGGTTACGAGATGCACACCACGGCCATGAAGATGTGCCGCGAAGGCGTGACGGAGCAGGAGATAGCAGGCCGCATCAGCGGCATTGCCAGCAGCTACGGCTGCATGGTCAGCTTCCCGAGCATCGTCACAATGCACGGCGAAATCATGCACGGTTATCCCAGCCCTCGGCCTCTCGAAGCAGGACGGCTCCTTCTTTGCGATGCCGGAGCAGAGACCAACGAGAACTATTGCAGCGACAATACCCGCACGACACCCATCAGCGGCCAGTTCACGCAACGGCAGAAGGAAATCTACGACATCGTGAAGGACTGCCACGACTATGCCCTGACGCTTGCAGCACCGGGCGTGAAGTGGTGGGACGTGCACTTCGGTGTCTGCCGACTTATGACGGACCGCCTCAAGGAGCTTGGCCTGATGAAGGGCGATACGGAGGAAGCCGTCCGCGCCGGTGCTCATGCCATGTTCATGCCGCACGGCCTCGGCCACATGATGGGCATGGACGTTCACGACATGGAAGGCCTCGGACAGACCTTCGTCGGCTTCGATGATGAAGTACGGCCTAATCTCGAACAGTTCGGCACGAATTGCCTGCGCTGCGGCCGCCGCCTGCAGGAAGGCTTTGTTATGACCGACGAGCCGGGCATCTACTTCATTCCCGCCCTCATCGATGACTGGCGCTCGACAGGTCATTGTGCCGAGTTCCTCAACTTCGACCTCCTCGAGACCTACAAGGACTTCGGCGGCATCCGCATCGAGGACGACATCCTCATCACCAAGGACGGCTGCCGCTACCTTGGCAAGGACAGGATACCATACTGAAGCCCCTCCTCTAACTCCCCCCAAAGGGGGAGGACAAAACAGCTTAACACAAATAATAATAATTATAAACCAAATGAAAAAACTCATCGCACTTGCTGCAGCTGCATTAATGGTTATGCCTGCAGCTGCAAAGGACAAAGAGAAGAAGGAAGACAAGGACAGCCTCATCTTCACCACCATCATCGAGAACCCCGTAACAAGCATCAAGAACCAGAACAGCTCTGGCACTTGCTGGGCATACTCTTCGCTGGCTTTCCTCGAGAGTGAGGCCATCAAGAAGAATCCCGCGCTGAAGGATGACCTCGACCTCTGCGAGTCGTTCCTCATCAGCAAGACCTACGTCGATCGTGCCGACAAGCATGTCCGCACCCACGGTGACGCCAGCTTCAGCCAGGGCGGCAGCTTCGAGGACGCCCTCTATTGCATGGAACACTACGGCCTTGTGCCCGAAGGTCTGATGCCTTATCCCATCACGGAGTACGGCGACTCCCTCTTCAACTTTGGCGGACTCTTCCCCCCGATGACGGCTTACCTGCAGAGCATCTCGAAGAGCGGCGCAAAGAAAATCTACCCGAAGGCTTGGAAGTCGGCTCTCCAGAGCATGCTCGACGGCTACTTCGGCAAGTGCCCCACAGAGTTTGAGTACAAAGGCACACGCTACACGCCGCAGAGCTTCGTCAAGGACTACCTCAAGCTCGACCCCAATGACTACGTCAGCCTCACCAGCTACACCCACCATCCCTTCTACTCGACCTTCATCCTCGAGATTGAAGACAACTGGCGCTGGGCAAGCAGCTACAACCTGCCGATGGACGAACTCATGCGTGTCATGTACGAATCGGTGAAGAACGGATGGACTTTCGCTTGGGGTGCCGACGTCAGCGAGGACGGTTTCAGCCGTCGCAGCGGCAAGAACAAGAGCGTAGCAATGGTGCCCGACACGAAGTTCAAGGCAGGCGTGGGCAGCGACCAGGCACGCTGGACAGGCGAGAAAGCCTCGGAGAAAGTGGAGATCGTCAGCGCCAATGCCGAGAAAGAGATTACCCCAGAGATGCGCCAGGAAGCTTACGACAACTGGGAAACGACTGACGACCACGGCATGCAGATCTATGGCATCGCCAAAGACCAGTACGGCAAGGAGTACTTCATGATGAAGAATTCATGGGGCGAAAGCGGTCCGTTCAAGGGCTTCTGGTACGTCAGCCAGGCCTACGCCGCCTACAAGACCATGAACATCGTCATCAACAGAAACGCCGTTCCCGCCGACATCCGCAAGAAGCTCGGCATCTGATTTGTCCCTAAACAGATAGGACAGCATGGTTCTCTATGTGGAGGCCTTCATGCTTACTATAGACAGAACACAGACGGGGGTCTTCGGCTATCGCTTCAGGCGCTGGCAGATGACACCCCGTCTGTGTTTTCTCTTATCTTGACTTTCGTTGACCCCCTTTAGTTTGCGCTTTTCCCCGGGACAGCGATATTAGACAGTGATTTTACGTAAGTTCTTCGGCAAGCCTCAGGCGCAGGCGGAACTACGAAATCATTATTGGGATGATTCTAACGAGGCACGCCCTTAT
>CAMKTM010000055.1 GCA_946415695.1 uncultured Prevotellaceae bacterium
GCGCTATGCCCGACTGATGGTGTCGCACCGCAGCGACGCCTCCTGGAGCAAGCCCCAGCTCTTGCAGATAAGCAAGGACACGCTCTCCAGCTTTGCCCATCCTGCCGTCTCGCCCGATGGCCTGTGGCTGTACTTCACCAGCGATATGCCTGGCGGTCAGGGCGGTTTCGACATCTGGCGCATTGCTATCACCGAACGCGGCATGGGCGGTGTGGAGAACGTGGGCTATCCCATCAACACACCCGGCGACGAGATGTTTCCGGCATTCCGCCCGAACGGCGACTTCTATTTCTCCAGCGACGGACATGTGGGCATGGGCGGTTTGGACATCATAAAAGCCCAGCAGGACAGCTTGGGCGTCTGGACGCTCGAGAACCTGAAATATCCCATGAACTCCAATGGCGACGATTTCGGAATAACCTTCGACGGGTTGCACAATCGCGGCTACTTCTCCACGAACAGGGGCGATGCCCGTGGCTGGGACCACATCATGTCGTTCGAGCATCCCGAAGTCATTCAGACCGTCAAGGGCTGGGTCTATGAGAAGGATGGCTACGAGTTGCCCGAAGGACTTGTCTATATGGTGGGCGACGACGGCACATATCTCAAGCTCAGTGTGCGCGGCGATGGCTCTTTCGAGCAGGAGGTGAAGCCAAAGGTCAACTACGTCTTCCTCGGCACCTGCAAGGGCTACCTCAACCACAAGGAAGAGCTAAGCGTCGATACCAGCAGCGTCAGCAAAGAATACACGCTTCAGTTCCCCTTGGCAAGCATTGAGAATCCTGTCCTCATCCGCAACATCTTCTATGAGTTCGACTCGGCGGAACTTTTGGATAGCTCAACTGTTGCCCTCGACAGCCTCGTCATCCTGCTCAACGAGAACCCCAACGTCACCATCGAACTGGCTGCGCATTGCGACTTCCGCGGAGCCGACGAATACAACGAACGCCTCTCCCAACGCCGTGCAGAGAGCGTCGTGAACTACCTCCTAGCCCATGGCATTGACTCCCTGCGACTCACGCCAGTGGGCTATGGCGAGAAGCGTCCGAAGATTGTGACACGCAGAATCGCATCCACCTACGACTTCCTGACCGAAGGCGACACCCTGACCGAAGCCTACATCCTTGCGCTCGAGAACGAGGAGAAGCAAGAGATTTGTCATGCGCTGAACCGTCGCACAGAGTTCAAAGTCCTGCGCACCACCTACAAACTCTTTGAACCGCCGGCACCTCCCGCACCGGCCAAGAGCGAGGAAGAAAGTCCGGCTCCTCCAACAGCCGACGAAGTAACGCCTCTCCCGCCCATTACCGACCGTGAGGAAAAACTTGCGAACCCCGAACAGAACGAAGGCTCAGCCAAGCCAGAACTGGACAAAAATTCTGAGAGACCCGAGCGTAACAGTAACTCCGAAAGGCCCCGCCAGAACAGGGAAAGAGTCTCACCGCAGACAATGAAAGACAAGAGCGGACTCCGCAGAGAACCGAGTTCTCCGAAGACGAGAGAGGCTAATGAAGGCGACAAAGGAGCTGCCCCCGAAAACCTAAAGAGAAGCCCCGAAAAGGATTAGGGAAGGTTGCAGCGGAGGCTCCTCTAAGTTGCAATAACTCGGCAGCGCCCATGTCATAAATTCTTCGTTCCGAAAGATTGCATCGTACAGGTTGTTTTCAATAAGAGCGTGGCCTTATTTCAATAAGAGCGTGCCTCGATGGCAATAAGAGCGTGCCTTGTTAGCCAACGAGGCACGCCTCGTTTTTGTAGATGACGTGCCGTGTGCTTTATGTCGTTTTGGGATGATAATCAAGTCCGTTTTGGCTTTCAATCAACATGGATTAAAACAAAAGGCGAAAAAAAAGCAAAAAAAGTTCTGATATGTTTTGGATTTTGCTCGATAATTCCTATCTTTGTCTGTCTAAACATACCTTATATATATTCGGCTTATGAAACGCAAGAACCTGAAAAAACACATCAACTACCTTTGCGGCGAACTGCTGGCAGAGTGCATGGCCGCGTCGGGGTACACCAGAAAAGACAACAAGCAGGACGTGGAAAACGTCGTGCTCGGCATCATGAAAATGCAGAACGACTGGATTTGCCGCCTCTCACACGTCGAACCGGGCAGCACCAAGCTCTTCTTCAAGAAGCTGAAGGAAGATATGCAGAAACGCACAGACGAGATTGTGGACCAGATACAGAACCTATAAGATGTACAATTAAGCAATGTACAACTTATGTACCATTTCGTAATTTAGCTGGGGGCTCTGCTTGCAAAGTAGATAGAAGGAGTTAGATGAAGTAAGAAGAAGATAAAAGACGTTAGTTTTGGCGTTTGTGCTTTCTGCCTGCTCTGGTATCGTCCTCTATCTTCTGCCGCTAAAAGCGGCATGTCTTCCTTTATCTTCTTATATCTTCTTGACATGCGAAACTTGAATACGTTAAATATGTAGTACATAAATTGTAAATTGTAAATCGTCAAATTGTAAAATTGTAAATCGTCAAATTGTAAAATACCATGATGTTCAGCAATTTCAGCCACAAGGTTCTCTTCGAATGGCTCCACTTCCGTGAGACCATCACCGAACCCATTCCCGAGAAGTGCATCGTCGCCCTCGCTCCCCATACAAGCAACTGGGACTTCATCCTCGGCAACCTCTACAGCCGCGCCAAGAACTTCCAGTGCGACTTCCTGATGAAGAAAGAATGGTTCTTCTGGCCCATGGGCATCCTCATGCGCAGGCTTGGCGGCATCCCTGTCTATCGGGACAGGCACATGCGCTCCACCGACATCATTGCAGAACAGGCACGGAAAGCCAAGACCTTCCACCTTTGCATCACGCCCGAAGGCACTCGGAAAGCACAGCCCGACTGGAAGAAAGGCTTCTACTACATCGCCCTCAAAGCCGAAATACCCATCCTGCTCTACGGCCTCGACTATGCAGACAGACACATCGTCTGCACCAAGACCATCATCCCAAATGGCGACATCGAGGAACAGATTCAGGAAATCAAAGAATACTACTCAAACTTCAAAGGACTGCACCCGAAACAATTCAAAGTATAACCGGACAATCCACCTCTTTGAAAAGTGAATAAAAACAAATAATGAATATATGAATTATAAGAGACCCTTCATCCTCCTGTTGCTTGCCGCCCAATGTGCGATGTTCAATGTCCCGGGCTCAGCTTTATCTGCCCAGAACAAGAAAAGTCCGGCAACCAATGAGAAAGCCAACGGCATCAGCAACCTGCGCGAGTTCTTCGCTGCATACTCAAACCCCGACTACCCAAACCTAGGCGAAATAACCGTAGAAGACATACAGACAGACGCCCAGACGAGACACGCCACCATCGTGCTTGGAGGCAACAACTTCATCGCCCAGCCCGTTACGCCCGGGCTCGTCGCTGGCCTTTACACAGAAGTGAAAAGGCGTTTGCCAATGCCCTTCAACACCTACGACCTCACCATCCTCGCCGGAGAGACACCCATCGAACAGCTCATCCCGACAAGCATGATGGACAAGCCCGACACAGCCCGCGTCTATAAACGCGAACTCTACAAAGGCAATCCATGGGTGACACCTCTCGACAGACCATACACCGTCAAGAAAGGCCTCCAAGGTCGTCACCTTGGCATCGGCCAGAGTCATGGCAAATACTTCAACCACACCAAACAGGAATGGGTGTGGCAAAGGCCAAGACTCTTCTGCACCACCGAAGACCTCTTCACGCAGACCTTCGTCGTGCCCTACCTGATTCCGATGCTCCAAAATGCCGGCGCTGTAGTCTTCACGCCCAGAGAACGCGACTGGCAGAAACAGGAAATCATCATCGACAATGACAACATCATGGACGGCAGCCGCTACGAAGAGCGCGTCAGCAAATACCACTGGCAATACGGCGGCGTAGGCTTCGCCCATACTCGCGAAGGCTACGAAAACGGAGAGAACCCCTTCCGCATGGGCACCTTCCAGATAACAGAAGCAACACAGAACAGAAGGACGACGAGCGACGTGGTCTGGATTCCAGAAGTGCTCGTCGAGGACGACTATGCAGTCTATGTCTCATACAAGACAATGCCGAACAGCATCCCAGACGCCAACTATACCGTCAAGCACGGAGGCATCGAAACAAACTTCCGCGTCAACCAGCAAATGGGTGGCGGCACATGGGTGTATCTCGGCACATTCCATTTCACAAAAGGCAGAAGCGAAGACAATTGCATCAGACTCTCCAACCTAAGCAACTACAAAGGAGTCGTCACAGCTGACGCCGTCCGCCTCGGTGGCGGAATGGGTAACATCGTGCGCGGAGACTCCACAATGTTCCTCCCCGTCGGCAGCGACCTGCCACGATGCCTTGAGGCTGCCCGATACTCCGCACAATGGTACGGAATGCCCGACAGCGTCTATTCCCGCAGAGGCAACGACGACGGCAGAGACGATGTCAACACAAGACCCTATGCTATAAACTATTTGGCAAAAGGAAGCAACTACCTCAGGGACGATGCCGACTCCACCATTCCCCCAGTACTCGACCACAGTCAAGGCTTTCAAGGACTATGCGTGCCTATCGAACTCTATGCCGCCATTCACAGCGATGCCGGCTGGAGGGCAGACAACACACTCGTCGGGTCGCTCGGCATCTACACAACTGGCTTCTACGACGGCAAGACAGGAACAGGACTATCAAGACTCGTAAGCCGCGACCTCGTAGATTTGGTAATGACACAAGTCAACAAAGACATCACTCGCGAAGTAGGCTATTGGAACCGTCGGGACATCTACGACCGCAACTACGGCGAGACACGCGACCCGCAGTGCCCTGCCATCCTCCTCGAAATGCTCAGCCACCAGAACTGGGCAGACATGTGTTTCGGGCACGACCCCTACTTCAAGTTCCTCATGTCGCGCTCCATCTACAAAGGCATCCTGCAATTCCTCTCCACCATACACGGCGACAAGAACTATGTGGTGCAACCCCTGCCCGTAGCATGTCTCTCGGCAGAAGCAAGCAGAGAAAAGAACGAAATAACCGTGCGCTGGACGCCAAGACTTGACACCGCTGAGCCGACAGCAAAGCCCGACGGCTACATCGTCTATACAAAGAAAGCAGGCAGCGACTTCGACAACGGTCAGTACGTTGACGGCGACGGCTGCTTCTTCAAGATAGAAGCCGAGCCGGGTATCCTCTACAGCTTCCGCGTGGCAGCCGCTAACGAAGGCGGCACAAGTCTGTTGAGCGACGAAGTGTGCGCCGCTGTCTCTGTGGCCCCAAACACATCCTCCATCCTGCTTGTCGATGGTTTCCAGAGGCTGGCAGGTCCGCTGCCCTTCGACAACGAGACATCTGGCGGCTTTGACTTCGACAAAGACCCTGGCGTGATTGACGTGAAATCCCCAGGCTTTTGCGGTCGTCAGCTGAGCTTCGACAAAACACAGTACGGCAAAGAGACGGGCGAGGGCTTTGGCGTAAGCGGCGACGAACTGGAAGGCATGATACTGGCAGGCAATACTCACGACTACAGCGTGCGGGCAGCTGCGGACATCCTTGCAAAACATCCTAACTGCAACATCAGCAGCACCACACCAATGCAATTGCCAAGCCTCGACCTGCGTGGCTATCATATTGCCGACTTCATCCTCGGTGCACAGAAAGACGACGGATATTCCCTGACCCGTCACAACGCCTTTACTCCAGAAATGCTTTCCGCCATCTCGCAACTCACGCTTCAAGGCACATCAATTATGGTGAGCGGAGCTTTTGTCGGAAGCGACATGCATTTTGCCGAGCAGGATGCCTTCGTGGCCGACAAGCTGAAGTACCGTTTCGTGGCATCCATACCGACCGACAGCATTTGCAATGTGCAAGGACTTAACAATACGGCCAGCATCTACAGCCGTCCCAACGAACAAAACTATTGGGTGCGGAGCACTGACGTCATCGAAGCTGTAGGCAACGGTGCCTTCAACGCAATGTCATACGCAACAGGAGGCTATTCTGCAGCCGTCGCTTACTCTGGCAACAGCTATCGCTCTATGGCATTTGGCTTCCCAATCGAATGCATCAAGGACGATGAAGTGCGTCGCAACATCATAAACATTGCCATCGACTATCTGCTTGGGAAATAAATTGTAAATCGTAAATTGTCAAATTGTAAATTCTATTCGATGTACACCATCCTCTGCAATATGAAAGGTTCGCGTAAGCTCTCTGTCGAAGAAGCTCACTTGAACACTATCGACCATTATGGCCTCTTTTCCGACCTGCTGGACAGTAACGGAATTGTTGAAGAGGGCGTGCTCGAGAAGCTGCGCCTGAATGTCCGCTCCCTGCTTTCTTCAAACACTCCTGACCCTCAATTGCTCGACCTCTGCGAACGTGTTCTCTTCCATAACGACATGAAGGCTTTCGGCTTGCATCAGCTCATCCTGCTCTTCATCGACTGGAAGAAGGAACAGACAATCACTGAAAATTGGTGTTTGAAGTGATGTTGAACAAGGATAATGGTCAATGGTCAAAGGTCAATGAATAAGTCCGATTGGCTTCCGACGACGCGAAAGGAGATGGACTTGCGCGGTTGGGACTGTGCTGACGTCATCCTCTTCAGCGCAGATGCCTATGTGGATCATCCTGCTTTCGGTGCAGCAGTCATCGGAAGGTTGCTGGAAGCAGAGGGCTTGCGTGTCTGTATCGTGCCTCAACCCGACTGGCACGGCGATTTCCGCGACTTCCGCAAGTTGGGCCGCCCCAGACTCTTCTTCGGCATTTCGCCAGGGTGCATGGACAGCATGGTCAACAAATACACTGCTGCCCGCCGCCTTCGCAGCGAAGATGCCTACAGTCCCGATGGGCGTCACGACCTCAGACCCGAATACCCGACCATTGTTTATACCGACATCCTCCGAAAGTTCTTTCCCGACGTGCCCATCGTGCTCGGCGGCATCGAAGCAAGTTTGCGGCGCGTAATGCACTATGACTACTGGCAGGAACGCTTCCGCCCCAGCATCCTCTGCGACTGCGATGCCGACCTCATCACCTACGGCATGGGCGAGAAGCCGACACTTGAACTTGTCAGGCTCCTCATGGAAGCCATAGATGATGCTCACCCTTTGCTCCATTACGATGAGAACGGCGAGCCTTGCATCACCCGAGAAGTGCTCCGCGAAGTGGCAAAGGAACTGCCACAAACGGTTTCTCTTTGCAAGGAAGAAGACATCCCTGGCGGCATCAAGCAGGACGACATCGTGCTGCACAGCTACGAGGTGTGTTTGCGAGAGCCACGTCTTCATGCCGAGAATTTCCGACACATTGAGGAGGAGAGCAACAAGATGCATGCTCAGCGCCTACTGCAACAGACGTCGGACAAATGGGTCGTCGTGAATCCGCCCTACCCGCCCCTCACTTCTGAAGAACTCGACCGAAGCTTCGACCTGCCTTACACCCGCCTGCCTCATCCCAAGTACAAGGACAAGCGTATCCCTGCCTACGAGATGATTCGTTTCAGCGTGACGCTTCATCGCGGTTGCTTCGGCGGCTGTGCTTTCTGCACGATAAGTGCTCATCAAGGCAAATTCATCGTGAGCCGTTCGAAAGAAAGCATATTGAAAGAGGTGAAGGCCATCACTCGGATGCCTGACTTCAAAGGATACCTGAGCGACCTTGGCGGACCGAGTGCCAACATGTACATGATGAAGGGCAAACGGTCGGAAGTATGCGAGAAGTGCAAACGCCCCTCGTGCATCCATCCTGCCATCTGCCCGAACCTGAACGGCGACCATCGTCCTTTGCTCGACATCTATCGGAGCGTCGATGCGTTGTCCGGCATCAAGAAAAGCTTCATCGGTAGCGGCGTACGCTACGATATGTTGCTGCACGACTGGAAAGACGATGCCCTCAACCGTGCTGCTAAGGAATACACACGAGAACTCATCACGAAGCACGTCAGCGGCCGCCTGAAGGTGGCTCCCGAGCATACGAGCGATGCGGTGCTCAACATCATGCGAAAGCCTTCGTTCAGCCTCTTCCGACAGTTCAAGAGCATCTTCGACGCTACTTGTCGCAAGGCAGGCTTAAAGCAGCAGCTCATCCCCTACTTCATCAGCAGTCACCCTGGCTGTACCGTTCGCGATATGGCCGAACTTGCCGCTATCACCAAACAAATGAACTACAAGCTGGAGCAAGTGCAGGACTTCACCCCGACGCCACTTACTGTCAGCACAACCTGTTGGGCTACTGGATACCACCCCTACACCCTCGAGCCCATCTATTCCGCAAAGACACCCGAAGAGAAACGCGAACAGAACTCGCTCTTCTTCTGGTACAAGCCCAACAACCGCCGCTAAATAATCCCGACACCGCCAAGAAAATCCCCCATAAACTGCACCGAGATATAATCTATTTATCGAATTAGACTATATTTTACATCAAAAATATAATCTATCTCAAGAATTAGAATATATTTATATGATTATATATAATCTTTCTCCTTAAATAGATTATATTTGTAGTTCAAGATACAAACTATTTCCCGAATTAGATTATATCTTGCCAATCTGAAGCCTTGCCAGCACCCCCTTTTGCTGTTTTCCGACTTTCGGCGACTATCTTACAGAGCATTTTCAAACTCTCCGAAGTACAGCAATGAAGGAAATGCACAAATTACCCGAATAACGAAACAGACTTTAAGGCTATTTGCTTATTCTTTTTAGAATTTAGCCACTGAGATTTTGTCTTCTTGGATAGTGCATAAAAAAGCCGTCCAAATAAGACGGCTCAAAGAATATGTGTAATTACATTGCTATTTATCAAAACAACGGAGCGTTGGATAGGTTTGTCCTTCTGTAATTTTCCAGATATTATCGAAATCCCAACCTTCATAATTCGACTGTGTTTTCATCTGCTCCGTGGTACGGGCATTATTATGTCCTGCCGGGCCTGATATTGTGGAATCAAAATATGTATATGCTCCATCACACGAAAAGGAGCGACTACACGAAACTATCCCTGCATAATAGCATTTCGAATGAGTACCATTATAACTTATACCATAACAGTCTTTACCAGATAATGATGAAGTAGAGTAGCAATTTGATATTAACGAATGCGTCCCCCAGCCTTTTTCAGCACTGCAATTTCCCGTTATTCCACCAACTCCTATACTTTGAACACCAGCAGAAGCTATACTTCCAAGCGAACCTTCAGAATAGCATTCCTCAAAAGAAGGGGAGGAAGAAGGAGGAGAAGAATAGCTGTAATAGTAAGAACGTGCTTCGCCACATATTCCACCGACATTTGCACTTCCTGCAATAGAACCTATGACAGAACATTTCTTTATTAAGGAATTCCCTTCTGCATAGCCACAAATTCCGCCGACATCACTTTGTCCTGTTATTCCATTACTACCAATTTCCAATCGAACGCCCATAATTGTTGCGTTATTGATATGTCCAAATAGGCCAACACGATCCGTCGTAGGACGCTTCATCCACACATTTTTAATCTTGTATCCTTGACCGTTTAGCGTGCCAGTAAATGGTGTTTCAGGCTTCCCGATTGGATCCCATCCGTTACCACTTGCTTCTTCGTTCAAAGTGATGTCAGCCGTCAATATGAAATTAGCATTAAGATACTTTCTAATGTTTTTCAACTGCTGCACTGTTTTTATTTGATACGGATCTTCGGTTGTACCACGTCCACCATCAAATTTCGGAGAAGCAGAACCCTTTTGCGTAACACTCAATTTGACAGAACTGACAGAATTCTTTAAGATAATATCACCAGAGTATTGCTGTGCTGAAAGGTTTTCTGTTACACTTACAGTAATAGAGTTCGATTCTGTTGAGACCGAACACCATACTGGCTTTCTTTCAATTGAAACGCTTGTGGGGTTTTTCAACTTAACACTCTGAAAACTTGCATCACTTGTAAATGTGAGCGAAGTACTTTCCAGACTAATAGGTAATTGGAATGGCGACTGATATTTTACCGTTGCTCCCATAATACCTCCAGATGTATTTACTGTATATTCCACAACATAAAGTCGAGCATATGTACTACCATATTTGACAACATAGCCAGTTCCTGGAACAACAGCCGATGTTTTTGCCCATCCAGTAGTTGGTATTGTTGTAATATTACCCAGTCCACTAATCAACCCAACAGAAGCAAACTCTACACTTGAATAATCACCGACAAAATTATTAGCATCGTCTATATGGATTTTTGACCCAATACCAATATCAATCCAGTTATCTTTCGAACCATTATTCATATTGACAACTATTGTTCCTTCGGGATCACTGACAGGAGTGCTTGGGTTAATAGGTTGTCCGTTATCGGGACTTACAATGTCATCATCGTCACCACAGGAAACGAAACCAACACTCAGCATTGCGACCATCATTGTGGTCATCAAACTTAACAAATAACTCTTTTTGCTCATAACATTATAGTTTAAGTTAGTGAATAAATTTATTCTCTCTCTCGTAGAGGTCGCACTAACTTTAGAGCATAAAGAAAAGCGCAGACCTGACCCCATTTCCAGTACAGGCCTACCACAGCCTCAATAAACTAATGGAGAAGTCCGCGCTATGCGCAGCTCCGTTTAGTTTATTGGTTTGCTCGTAAAAACTCCTGTTCGAGGTGGTAGTTCGTACTGGAAAATGAGCAAATAAGTCTTGAAAAAGGGCATTTCTGCCTCAATTCCGATGCAAAGATAACGAATTTATATGAAACGGGATGCTTGGAGGCTTAAAAAATGATGTAATTAAACAAAAAGGACAAAATATAGAGTCAACCTGCAAGTGAAAAAATAGTGTTTTTATCAACTCAAAGGCAAGAATTGAGAAGAATTTGCAAATTCGATGTGTGTTTTTGCTTATTAGCGGTTGTAACGTGCGAGAATTTTTGTATTTTTGCAGGCACATTGGAGTAAGACTATTCGAAAAGAAGAAATAAAGAAATTAAGAAATTAAGAAAATAAGAGAATATGCAAAGCGAATGGTTTGAATGCAAGGTCCGTTACGACAAGACCTTAGAGAGCGGTCTCATCAAGAAGACCACAGAGACTTATTTAGTAGATGCCATCAGCTTCACAGAGGCTGAGAAACGCTTCATCGAAGAGATCACGCCTTTTATGACGGGTGAGTTCATCGTGACCGACATCAAGCGGGCGCGGCTCTCGGACCTCTTCGACAGCGACGACCTGAACGACGACCATTGGTTCAAGGCCCGCATCGCCTACATCACGCTCGACGAGAAGAGCGGCGTGGAGAAGCGTACCATGCAGACGGCCCTCATCCAGGCTAACGACTTCCACCGCGCCCTTGCCAGGCTCGACGAAGGCATGAAGGGCACACTCGGCGAATGGGCTATCGTCTCCATCACCGAGACAGCGATTGTTGATGTATATAAGTTCAAAAGCCTCACCCCAGCCCTCTCCGAGGGAGAGGGAGAAAAGGTAAAAGCAAATGGTAAAGGAAAGAATAAACGAGATTAAGCAGTCGTTGCCTGAAGACGTCAAGCTTGTTGCCGTGAGCAAGTATCATCCTGCCTCGATGATACAGGAGGCTTACGACGGCGGGCAACGCATCTTCGGCGAGAGCCATGTGCAAGAAATGGTTCAGAAGTACGAAGCATTGCCGAAGGACATCGAGTGGCACTTCATCGGACACCTGCAGACCAACAAGGTGAAGTACATCGCACCGTTCGTCAGCCTCATCCATGCCGTCGATTCTGAACATCTGCTTCGCGAGATTGACAAGCAGGCAAAGCGTTGCCAGCGCATCATCCCGGTACTTCTTGAAGTTCATGTTGCCAAGGAAGAGACGAAGTACGGTTGGCGCCCCGACGAACTGCTCCGCTTCATGGAGAGCGGCGCATGGCAGCAGTACGAGAACGTCAGCATCCGCGGCCTCATGTGCATGGCGACGAATACCGACGACGAATGCCTTATCGCCAGTGAGTTTGAACGAGCTCACCAACTCTTTCAAACAGTGAACGACGCATTGCCGAACAACAAATGGACAGAATGCTCATGGGGCATGAGCGACGACTACCCTATTGCCGTCCAGCACGGCAGCACGATGGTTCGCATCGGCAGCCTTATTTTTGGAGAACGTTTGCAAGTGTTAAAATAAGAGCGTGCCTCGTTGGCAATAAGAGCGTGCTTCGTTGGCAATAAAGGCGTGCCTCGTTGAAGATAAGAGCGTGCTCTTGTAGAAAACGCCCCGAAGGACTGATTTCTTTTCAACGACGAGAATTGCCAAAAACATATTGGAAAAAAAATGGAGAAAATGATTGAGAAACTATATGCCGTTTACAAAGCGCATCCGTCCGTCACGACGGATAGCC
>CAMKTM010000056.1 GCA_946415695.1 uncultured Prevotellaceae bacterium
TGAAGAGTGAAGAGTGAAGAACGAAGAGTGAAGAGTGAAGAGTGAAGAGTGAAGAGTGAAGAGTGAAGGACGAAACCTATATAGTTTGCCTTAGCTTCTCGGAGAGGTCTGCTACGGGGATGACTTGGTATTCGCTGTCCTTGAGCCAAACGATACGGCGTTCAATGACGGGGATGTCGATGTCCTGAAGCATGAGGGCATAGAGGCTGAGCTGTATGGTGTAGAGCGAGAGGTCTTCCTCCGTCATGTCGGCAAAGGGTTCGTGCAGCACACGACCGAACTTACGGTTGTAGTCGTTAGCGAGATTGGCGTTGGTCTTGTAATCGAGAACGACGAAGCCCTCGGGCTGCCCGTCGGTGCCGTCCTGATAGTAAAGCATGTCGAAAGTGCCTGCAAGCTGCTCACTGAGGTTCAGTTCCTGACGAGGGTTCTTGCCGCTATACACTTTCGCCTCGTTGAGCACGAGATGCATACTGCGTGGCATCTCGTTCATAAACTTGAGCACTGCCTCTTCCTTGGGATGCAGCGGTGCGAGGAAGCCATACTCGGGCATGTACTGCGCCGACATCGAGGGGCAGATGCGTTCTGGCAAGCCTGCACGCAAATAGCCGAGGCTCTCGCCGTAGGCATGTGTCTTGGTGCCCAGCGTTGTGGCGCGGAAGGAGTTCTGTCGCCATTGCTGTATCCAATACTCGGGAGTCTGGCCGTGACGCTTGGCGTAACGCTCCGCCTGACGTTGCTCGTCGAAAGGCTCGCGTATGAAACGATGGGCAACATTGGAGACGGAAGGGAGCGACTTGCCGTGCAGGACATAGCGATGGCCTTCCTCGAAGAACTCAAGGTCCTGAAAAGCGTTGAGAATGTACTGGCGAGCCTCTGTCGCTGCCGAAGGCTCGCCAGGAAGAGAGAACATTTTGCACATGAGCTTTGATCTGCGAAGCAAGGCCTCGCAGCACTGGGTTACTTTAAGATTTTCTTACTTTTACTTAAGTTCACACCTTTCATGGGACGTGCAAGACGCTGACCGGCTACATTGTACCATTGGTCATCGGCCATTGAAGACTGAACATTGTTAATGCCCGTCTCCTCATCCTCGAAAAGGAAGCCTTTGATGCCTGCGCCGCTGACGAAGTAGGCTTTGCCCTTGGATATTTCAGTGCCTGACTCAACGACGAAGAAACCTACGACACCACCTACCTTGGCCAAAGCATATTTGCTACCGTCGCCTTCTACTGTGCCGTCGCTGCCAAGGAGGTCGTTACTGACGGAAAGGGTGGCATCGGATGTCTTGGTCAGAAAATAGGTATCTGGCACAGTGGCTGTTACGACAAGAGCTGTTCCCTTTGGAGCCAGGGTGACAGGCTCGAGGTGAACATAGTCTGTCATCACCTGTCCTGCGTAGGCCGTCACTTCCGAGCCCGTGAAGTCTATGTCGGCTGTGGCAACGTATGTACCGAAGTACTTGCCGTCCTTCTCAGCCTGGTCGGTAATGGTGACGCGAGGACGTGCCACCGGGTCAACTTCTACCAGTGCATCCTTGAAGGTGGGACGGAACTCCGACACCTGAATGACGCCGTTGCCGCCACCTTTGCGCTCCGTGATGACCCACTTGAAGCTCTGATAAGCCTTGGTCGTTTCGGAGGGAAGCGTGTAGGTATAGGTCGTATAGTTCACGTCCTGCAGCTTGGTATCGTTTGAGACAGAGGCGATAACTTCCAAAGAGGCATCGTCCTTGTCGGGATAGCTGTCGGTAGTGGAGCCGTAGAGCGTCCATGACTTTGGGTTGCGGCCTGTGAAGGAAGCATTGTCGTTGGCAGTGGAAATCTTGTAACCCGTCACATAAATGGGATGAGAGGCATGGAAGATGGCATAGACGGAATTGCCTTCGCCGCCATTGAGGCACCACTTAGTGGAAGTGCTGCCATCGACAATCTTGTCGTAGTTCTCGCCGGAGCTGAAGCCTGCCGAGCCTTCATCGGGCGTGAAGAAAACATCGACGGCTGCACGCTCGTACTCCTTAGCCTCGGCCTTGCCGTATGAGAGGCTGTTGGTGCTCTGTGCGAGGTTCTGCATGTCGTCCTTGCCTCCAAGGGGTGCATAGATTTCGAGGCTCGACTTGAGCATCTTGCCATCGCAGACGGCTGTGATTTCCTCGGGCGTCATGCCGGAACGCCAGAAGGAGAGTTCGCTCACTTCGCGGCTGTTCGTGTCGTCGCCAAGGCTGACCGACTCGATGCGAGCCAAGCGCTCGCCTACCTCGCCAGCCTTCGTCTTATCGACATAAAGGATGGTGCGGCGCTGTGCATAGTAGCTTGTCAGGGAGACGTTGTGCCAAGCGTCGTCGTTGATGGTCGTAGTGGAGGTGATGGTAGAGCCCGTGGGAGCTGTGTAGGTGACAGTGCCATTAGCATTAACGCGGACAGTGGCTTGCTTCGTACCAGCAGACTGGGACAGGCAAACGACTTGTCCCTCCGTGCCCTTGATGCGGACGGTAACGGTGAAGGGGTGAACCGTCTCTTCGGGTTCGAAGTAGATGGTCTTGCCAGCCTCAATGGTCATGCTCTTCGTCTGGTTGCGGACGGGCTGAGCCTTGCCTGCCTTAATGGCATCGAAGAGGGAAGGCACCATGGCGTACATGAACTCAGCATGTCCGGCCGTGTTCTGGTGATATGTGTCGGACACATAGCCGTCGGCCCACTGTCCGTTGCCCTTGTCGATAGAGCCAAGCACGTTGGTGGAGGGAACATCCCACTGGTGGATGAGCAGGTTGAGCTGCTTGACGTAGTAGTAATCGTCATCGTTGTAGTCGCTACGCGTATAGTTGTTCATCACCATAGGAATCTTTCCATCCGCGCGCACCTTATTTATTAATGTAAGCATATTGTCGCGCCACTGGTTGAAGACGGCTTGCTGGTTGCTTGCTCCATGAATACCTTCGTTGCCCAGCGAAAGACCGAAGATGACGTAGCGGCCGAAGTCGCGGATGAGGTCGTCGTAGCGGTTCAGGAGATTCGTGGTGGTGTTGCCGCCGATGGAGACGTTGGTCGTGTAGAAGGCGTTGTCGCTTCGGCCTTCGTTGTGGCGGGCGATGAGCTGTTGGCCATAGAGGTAGCGGTAGCCCTTATAGTCGGTTGCACCCTGACCGTTGGCAACGGAAGAGCCGAAGACGGAGATGCGGTTCTCGTCGATAGGAGCGGAGATGTCATAGACCATGTTCTTCATATCGACGGTGATGGTGTAGGTGCCGGCGTTCTGATAGATGTTCTCCACGCTCTGCCCCTTCTCGACCTCGCCGAGGACGTAGCGGGTGGCGGCCCCCTGGAGACGCTTGATGGCATACGAGTCGTTGTTGTTGAGAGCGAAGTACATCGTCTTATCCACCCATTGCTGCGAGGTTGTCTCGGGCAGCGTCACTTCTCCCTCGAAGACGCCATTGCCCTTATAGGGAATGGCAGGGTTGCCTCCGCCGATGTTGCCACGGACGTTCATCGTGACGGGCAGGACAGTGACGGTTTTGTCGGCTGTGTTGACGGTGATGCGTGCCACGCAGTCGGAGGCAACGGAGAAGGCAGCGTCGCCGGTGAGGTTGAAGGTGCCGTTGCCATTGTCGTAGAGCGTGACAGCTTCGTTATCTGTATCGGTGCCAGAGAGGGTGAACGTGCCAGCCGTGAGACGGGCAAAGGCTTCGTAGCTGTTGTCGCCAGCGGCCTTGAAGGTCACGTCTTCTGTGTTGCCACTAAGCGTCAACGTACTGAACTCGAGAGGCTCTTCGGGACGTGTGCCGCCCTCGTACTCCTCTACTCTCATGGCGCTGATGTGGGCCATGCCGACAATGCGCTGATAGGTGATAAGGATTTCACCCGAGCGGTCGGGATAGATGTAGTCAGTCATCAAGATGTTGCGGAGGTTACCGGGATAGCCGTAGCCGCCGACATCGTAGCCAGAGGTGCTCTGACCGCCGACCCAGGTGCGCTGACCCTTGATGGTGTACTGCGTGCAACGGTTGTCCGTGTGGTTGCGTGTGCCATAGATGTAGAAGCGGTAGCAATGCTCTGTGTTGAGCTTTGTCAACTTGAAGGAGCGCACATCGCCATTATCGATGAAGACATAGTCCTCCGTGGCCGTCTGCACGGCGAGGTCGCCGAGGTCGTTGGCAGAAGGATTGTTGTTGCCGCCTGCGTTTATGCCGTTGGTGTAGGTCTGGTCCACCACGACAAAGCGTCCGCCTGTCTGCTCGTTCTCGCTGTTTCTGATGAGGATGGTCTTTGCCGAGACAACGTTGCTGCTATTGGAGCCGGAGGTGATGTTGTTCCATCGGTTGCCGTTGGCATCGGTTGTCGTCTGGTGTCCGCGTGAGTTGTTGCTTGTCTCGCCGAAGTCGAAGTACATCTTTTGGAAGAGTGTGAGTTCCTGATTGGGGCGTGTCTGCCCCGACACCTCTTCTATCTTCATGCAGTTGAGATAGACCATGCCTCCGCTGTACTTCTTGCTGATGGTAAGGTCGATGTTGCCGTTGCGGTCGGGGAAGACAAGCTCGGAAGTGAGAATCTTATTGTTGTTGCCGTTGTAGTTGGAGCCGATGGCGTTGCCCGACATAGCCATTTCGCCCTTCCAGCAGTTCTCGCCGGTCAGTTCGAAGTAGCCCGCGCGGTCGTCGGTTGCCTGGCGAGAGCCGAAGAGATAGAAGCGGTAGCCCTTGCTCTGGTCCAGTCCGCCGAAGTGGATGACGCTGTAGTCCTGTGCTCCCTCCATGTGGATGTAGTCCTGGGTTGCCGTAGCGATGGCGAGGTCGCCGAGCAGGGAAGCCGAAGGCGACTCCAGTCCGCCGCCGCCGCTCATGCCGTTGGTGTGGAAGTAGTTGCCGATGGTCATGGTGCGAGCCGTGAGCACACCCTGCGAATTGGTCAGATTGAAGCTCCTGGGGTACATGCGTTCGGTGGGCATGGCGTAGGCATTTGTCCAGTAGTGGCCATTGGCATCGGCACCGAGCGTCTGGTGGCCGCGGCTGTCGTTGTCTGTCTCGCCGAAGTCGATGTAGTAGGTCTGGTCGCCGCTCACAGCAGGCATTTCATCCACCTGTCCGTTGGTGTCGAACTCTTCGAGCTTGATGGTGCTGACGTGTCCGAAGGAGCAAGAGGGCGCGGTGTTCTGCGTGAAGGTGAAGAAGATGGTGCCGGAGGCATCGGGCGAGATGTAATCACTGACGGTGACGTTGCGGACGTTCTGGTTGATGCCGTCACCGCCGAGGCCAGGGCCGCTGGTATATTGCACCCATTCCCAGTCGGTCTTGCCTTTCAGGTGCAGGATGGTGGAGCGATAGCTGCTGTTATCCAAACGCGTTCCGAAGATGTGGAAGCGGTACTTCTTAGTGCGGTCGAGGCGTTGAAAAATGAGGATGGCCTTGCCGTTGTTCTCGGTGTACATATAGTCCTGGGTAGCACTTGCCACAGCCATCTCGCCGAGGTTCTCTGCGTAGGCCGAGGGGTCGTTCAGTCCGCCGTTGTTGTAGCCGTTGGCATTCCAGGCGACGAGGCTGTGGAGGGTAATGTCTGTGGCCTGGTTGTCGCTGGTGACGACGGCGCACGACGTGCCGACAGCGATGCTGCTGGTGCCGTCGCTCTGCGGAGCCATGTTGTTCCAGTAGTTGCCGTTAGCGTCGGCACCGCTGGTGATATCGCCACGTGAGCCTGCCTTGCCGCGCTCGCCGAAGTCGAAGAGCATCTTGCGCGTCAGGGTGTAGCCCAGTTCGGGACGTGTCACGCCGCTGTACTCCACAATCTTCTGTGCGTTGAGGTGAACCATGCCGTCTTTTGTTTTCTTGATGATGGTCATCTCGATGCAGCCGTTCTCGTCGGGGAAGATGAGTCCGGACTCCTGCACATTGTTGTTGTTGCCATTGTATCCGCCATTGCCAATGCCGGCGCCACCCATCTTATGGTCGCCCTGCCATTGGTTCAAGCCACGGAAATGGAACGTCGCCTCGCGGCCCGGTGTACCCGAATCGACGCGGCTGCCGAAGCTGAAGAACTTGTAGCCCTTGTTGAGGTCGAGGCCCATAAAGCGGATGATGGCGTAGTCCTGCTTGGCTTCGAGGAAGATGTAGTCCTGTGTGGCGCTCTCGATGGCGAGGTCGCCGAGCAACGATGCGGAGGGGCTCTGCAGGCCGCCGTTGGAGTAGCCGTTGGTAGAGAAGCGTGAAGAGAGCTGCAGACGACAGTCGGTAGCCGTGCCAGCCGACGTCACCATGTTGATAGTCTGCGGATAGGCTTTGTCGGGCGCTCCCGTCCCCTTGCCATGGATGTTGTTCCAGTAGTGCCCGTTGGCATCGGCGCCTTCGGTCTTGAAGCCCTGATTCGTCACGTTGTTCTGACCGTAGTCAATGTAGAATGAACGCTCCTGAGTCTGCGCTCCAGCAATTAGCCCGCACGCCAACAAGGCAAGCGTCAGCAATTCCTTTTTACCCTTCATAATAGTACATTATTTATAAATAATTTGGGGCAAAGGTAGATATTTTTTTCGACAATAACAAAAGGAAAGGCAAAAAGAGCCTTCCTTCTTAATTTTTTTTAGGAAAGTGAAGGCAGAGTACTGATAACAATGTATCTTTGCGCGAAGAAAAAAATTTTGGACAAACAAATGCCGAGCTATATCATCTTTCGTTCTGTGCGCTCTATACATTATATATTATATGTAGGGATTCTCCTTCTGTTGCCTTCCTGTGGAGGGAATCGTTCCGAAGGTCTCTCGGAAGTGGGAGACACTTTGCGTTTCCGTCATGCACGGAATCTGACTCTTGTGACTTATCCCGACCGCACGGAAGTGACGATGCGCAATCCTTGGGACACGACCACGACGCTTGCACGCTATTGTTTTAGACATAGCAAGGAGCAGACACCCTCTAACTCCCCCTCTATTGGGAGAAAGCCCTTCCGCATAGAGGGGGAAGGGTTGGAAAGAGGATCTGGGGTTATTCCCCTCAAGAATGCAGGCATCTTCAGCAGCGTCCATCTGGCTTTGCTCCACGAATTGGGGGCAGACAGCGCAGTTGGCGGCATTTGCGATTTAGAGTTCTGCAACCTCTCCCATTTCAAGAAGGCGGTTGCCGAAGGCCGCATCGCCAATCTGGGCAACAGCATCCAGCCAAGTCTGGAACAGATTATCGACCTGAACCCTGATGCCCTGCTGCCCAGTCCTTTCGAGAACAGCGGCGGGCTGGGACGCGTGGAAAAGCTCGGCATCCCCATCATCTGGTGTGCCGACTACATGGAGAACACGCCTCTTGCCCGGGCCGAATGGATTCGGTTCTATGGCCGCCTCTTCGGTTGTGCAGAAAAGGCCGACAGCATCTTCCGAAGCGTAGAGAGCCGTTACCAAGAACTCTGCGCCAAAGCCAGCACGGTGAAGACGAAGCCTCGCCTCCTGCCCGAGATGCCATGGAGCGGACAATGGACGCTGCCCGGCTCGGGCAGTTCTTCCACAAGGCTCTATGCAGACGCCGGAGCTGAATACCTTTTCGCAAGCCTCGAAGGAAACGGAGGCATTCCGCTCAGCACGGAAAAGGTGGTTGACAAGGCCGTGGATGCCGACATCTGGCTTATCAAGCATCACGGCCCGCTCGACCGCCAGCAGATGAACGCCGACACGCCGCTTCTTGCCGGCATCAAGGCGCCGATATGGTGGTGCGACACTTCGACTACGCTTCTTTACGAAGAAACGCCCTTCCATCCCGAACGGCTGCTGGAGAACCTCATCGCCATCCTCCACCCCGAACTGGGCATCCAGCCACAATACAGCTATTTCAAGAAAATAGACAAAGACCCCCTCTAATTCCCACTCTATGGGGAGAAAGCCCTTCCCCATAGAAGGGGCCTGTTGGTATCCCCTAACCCCTAACCCCTAACCCCTAACCTCTAACCTCTAACCCCTAACCTCTAACCCCTAACCTCTAAAGAAATAATCCGTGCAATCAAATGAAAGAAGTTCGCTATTTCTACGTTCCCGATGCAGCCCGCTCTGCGGAGTTGCCAGCCGACGAGGCCGGTCACGCCTTGCGGGTGCTGCGTCTTGGCGTGGGCGATGAGATGATGCTTGCCGACGGCCAGGGCTGTTTCTATCGTGCCACCATCACGGCTGCCACTGGACACCGCTGCGCCTATCGCATAGAGGAGACGATGGCTCAACAGCCTGCCTGGAAGGGGCATCTGCATCTGGCCGTGGCGCCCACAAAACTGATGGACCGCATGGAATGGTTTGCAGAAAAGGCAACAGAGATTGGCTTCGACGAGCTGTCCTTCCTCGACTGCCAATTCAGCGAGCGACGCATAGTCAAGTCGGAGCGCATCGACAAAATTCTCATCTCGGCCATGAAGCAGAGCCACAAGGCATGGAAGCCGCAGCTGAACGACATGCAGCGCTTCCGGCAGTTCGTCTCGCAGGAGCGCGAGGGCGACAAGTTCATTTGCCATTGCTACGCCGAAACCGATGTCAAGGCGGGCGGCGAAAAGGCATTTCTCTTCGATGTCCTTCGGCCAGGCGTTCCCAGCACGGTGCTCATTGGTCCGGAAGGCGATTTCAGCATCGAGGAGGTGCGGATGGCGTTGCAGCACGGCTACCGCAGCGTCACCCTTGGGCGCAGCCGCCTGCGTACGGAGACCGCCGCCCTCGTCGCCGTACACATGATGCAACTGAAGAATGGAAATATGGAATAAGGACTCTTCCCGGACAATTGTTAAAATAAAGGCGTGCTCTTATTGGAATAAAGGCACGCCTTTCTGTCAATAAGAGCGTGCTCTTATCCAAAACACCCTTTACCTTGTCAGAGAGAACTTCATGGTCATGCCGAAGTCCTGGGTCACGGTGGGATAGCTGCTGCTGGAGAGGAGAGGAGCAGAGCGCTGGCGGTCGTAGAAGAGGCTCAGCGTCACCATTCGGCTCAGGGTGTAGTCAATCTGGGCACTGGTCTTGATGGCCTTGCTGCCGCTGGTGGCTTCGCAGAGGTTCGTCTGCAGGTCGCGCTTGATGGCGCTCTGGTCGCGGATGCTGAAGTCGAAGCGAAGGTTCAGATCGTGCGGCGTCTTCTGCTTCGTATTGCGGCTGTTGCGGCTTGTATCAGCATTGGAGTTGGCGTTGTTGTCTTTAGCATTGTTCCTGCCCTTCGACTTGCTGTTCCTCGAAGCCTGCTCGCTGGCTTTTCTGGAGCGGAAGAGGCTGCTCAAGCGGAAGTCGTTGATTTTGTAGCCCCAGCCGATGACGAAGTCTTTGGAACTGGTCTCGGTGAGCTGGGCGCTGGTCATGCTCAGGTTTAGGACGCGCGTGGTCTTGTACTCCACTTTGAGCGTCATGTTGTTGTTGAAGGTGGCATTGATACCTATCAGGGGCGAGAAACTCTCGTTGATGCTGACGGTGCTGACGTCGTAGAGGCTGTTGGGGGTGAAGCCTCCCGTGGTGGTATTCTGAACGAAGCCCAGTCCTCCGCTGCCCATACATTCCACCCATGAGCTGAAGGAGTGGTATGAGCCGACGGCATAGACACTCTTGTAGGCGTGGGTCAGGGTGACACTCTTCAAATGGTCGCGCACCCAGGGCAGATTGCTGAGGCCCTTGTAGTTGATGCTCCAGTTGGGCAGCATCCTGAGGATTGAGGGGAAGATGTCGAGCGAACTGCTTCCGGTATAGGCATTGAGGAAGGCTGGCACCATGACGTCGGCACTGTAGCGGCTGACGGTTCCGTTCTCGGGATTGAACTTGCCGCTCATGCCTGTCGCCGCAGGATATTCCAAACCTTGATAGCGGGCCTCAACGCGCTGCTGATAGGTGTTGAGGTTCTCCTGGAAGCGCTCGAAGGCCGTGCTGCGATAGCCGTTCTTGGCAGAGCCGACACTGGCAAAGGCGGAGCCGATGCTGATGGTCGTCATGTTGAACGAACCGGTATGGGTGGGCGGTGCGCCATACATGTACTGGATGCTCCTGTTGCGGTTGTCGGTACGGCTCATGTTGAGGTCTATCTTGAAGTCGGTGAAGGGCTCCAGCGTCATCTTCACCTGCACGTCCTCCGTCTCGGCAATGGTGGCGGGAGTGGCTACGCTGTCGCTGCCAAGCAGCCATCCGCGTCCCTTGGCACGTTCGAGATATTTGTCGTTGACAAAACCGAAGGCGAAATCGACACCGGGAGCGAACATGCCGCCAGTGCGCCTCTGCCCCAGCATGTCGCCCACATTAGGCAGGAAGCCCGGGACGCTCATATTGAAGGTGTTGCGATAGCTGACGCTCACGTTGCGCACCATCATCAGGAAGCGGGCAGCTGCCTGAGCAATGCCGTACCACTTTTGGTCCGAAGCCTTGGGCTTAGCCACAACGTTCAGGCGCACCTTCGTCGTATCGACAGGCGTCTTGACGATGCGGATGCTGTTCTCGTCAACCTTCTTGAACTTGATGTTGTAGGCAAAGCCACTGCTGTCGCGAGCCGTGACGCGCACACGCTTGGACTTCTGGCCGTGGGCAATGACAAGGTCGGAATCGGGATAGAGCGTCACTTCCTGAACGAAGCCTTTGTTCTCGGGCTTCTTCTTGTTAGTGATACCTGCGGCATTGCCTTGTTTGGAGTTCGGCTTCTGCTGCCTTGCAAGTATGCTGTCAACGGGTTCGCCCGTCTCCATGGATTCCTGCTCTGCTTTCTTACGCGCATTCTTCTCTTTCTCCTTGGCGTTCTTCTTCTCCTTGTCCGCCCTCTCCTTCTCGGCACGTTTCTGGTTGGCACCAGCCCTGGCATTGGAAGCAGAGAAGCGCTTGTTGGCCTCCTTGAGGAAGGGGCTGTGGTTGTAGAGCTTCTCCATGTCCAGCTTGGCATTGATGTTGATGTTGCGCTGGGTGTTGATGGTATTGCCGAGGAACGGACGGCCGGTCTGCACCACGCCACGCTTCCACGAGTAGTTGGAGGCGTAAGAGACATCGGCAGACATCCAATCAAAAATAGGAATCTTCTCCAAAGGCACCTTGTAACTGATTTGCACGTTCTGCGTATAATCAATGGGACGTCCGAAGTGACGCAGGCTCCACTTCACTGAATCCTTCCACGCTTCATAACGGTCAGGGTAGAGGTCTTTGTTGACCTGCGTATAAGGTTCCTCAATCTCGGCCCTCGTACCACTCTGGAAGGAGAAGTGCAGCGCCTTGAAAATGTCCCATTTGAGCGAGAAGTTGCGGTTCCACGTCCAGTTCTGGCTGAAAGTGGCAGGCAAGGCAGAGAGGTCGCCCGGATTCTCCAAGTCGCGCTCTTGCAATTCATAGTAGTTGCGGCTCATGTCGGTGGAGAACGTAATGCTCTGAGGCACGAACGCTATGTTCTGCGCCTTGATGATGTCCAGCCACTTGCTCTTGCCCTTGAGGTTCTTGAAAGGTTCCCATGGCTTCCAATTGGGGCTCCAGGAATAGTTGATGCTGGCCTTCCAGTTCAGTTCACGCTCATAGACCGTGGTCTCGCCCTCGGTGAATTGCGAAGAACGACTGTAGCCAAAGGTGAAATTGGCGGGGTCGTAGGGCATCGGATGCTTGCGGGAACTAATGTTGAGCCTGACACCACTGAACGAGAGGTTCTTTGTCACCTCGGTATGAGTGGTCAGCTTGCGGAGAGAATCGCGCTGATGCTCCGTAGAAAGGGCATCAAGGGCATCGCTCAGAAGCATGTCGGTGTCAAAAGGATTATACTTGGGCGAAATCTTTTCCTTAGTGTAGCTGTAATATACGGGGAAAGTCAGCTTTGCCTTTTCCGGCAGGAGGCGGCCAAGGTCGAAGTTGGCAGTAATGGAATAGTTGAGGTTGTCCTCGTTCTTGCGCTGCGCCACACTTTGTTCAATGCCACCGAAGCCGGCAGTTATCATCTTGGCCGTCGCATTGACCGAACCCAAGTCGCTGAGCTGGATTTGCAGATTTCCCTGTGCTGCCCAGCCGCCGCTGTTGCTGAACTCCTGCAAGCGAAGCTCATTGGCCCAGACCTCAACACTCTTTGCCCTGCCACTGTTGTTACGCACACCTATCATGATGGTCTTCACCTCGCCAAGCGTAGGATTACCCATGACGGAGACACGATTGTTGGGATGGTTCTCGTCGTAATTCGAGAAAAGCCGATTCATGGAAGCCACGCCAATGCTGGCCTGAGAATTGCGCAGCTTCTTGATGGAAGTGAAGAGGTCGAAGTTGATGTCAATCATGTTGTCCGACGGCCAGACGGCCAGACAATTCTGAGCGTTGTACGTATCGTAATAGCCCTCCGGCGTGAGTTTCAAAGGCACCTCATATTCGTAGTAATTGCTCTTGTAGTCCGAACCGAGGC
>CAMKTM010000057.1 GCA_946415695.1 uncultured Prevotellaceae bacterium
AGGCACCACATCGTAGGGCTGCCCGTAGAAAACTTCGTCCCCGAAGCCGCCGACCTCAACGAGGACGGTAAAGTCAACGCACAAGACCTCATCATCCTCACAGGCAAACTGCATTAGCCCCTTTTCTGTTCCGGTTACGAACTGCAAAGAAAGCTATTCTTGGGCAGAACAAAATCAGGCGTTTTTCAGAAGGAAAAACGCCTGATTTTGTTTATTGGTGTCCGGTTGGATTCTTATCAACTTCGCAGGGGGCGTTGATTGCTTGTACATGTACGTGCAATTGCAAGTACATGACCATGCAATTGCAAGTACATGACCATGCAATAAAGACCCTGTGCGATGTTGCTTTACAACTTGGTGAGTTTTGCAAAGCGGAGCATGAGGACTTTTGTGCCGGCGTTGTCGAACTGGACGGTCGCCTTGGCGTCGATGCCAGTGCCCTCAATACGCTGAACCGTGCCGCGGCCGAAGCGCTCATGAAGAACGGCGGCACCAATGGATAAGCCCCCTTGAGCTCCCTGAGCTCCTACAGCCTCTCTCCTGACCTCTTCCACGGGGGAAGCTACGTTGCCGCTGAAGGGATGTCTGATATTGGCATTGAGCGAATGTGCTGCGGGATTGTGGTAATTACCCAAGCGGGAAACGGGAAGGGGACTGTTGGCTGCAGTGAAGGGGCGGGATTTTTCGGCAATATGGCCTCCCTTTTGTGGGAGGTCGGAAGCGGGGCTACTCCTGAAGTACTTTTGCGGAATTTCGCGTATGAAGCGGCTTGGGCGCATATACTCCATCTTGCCGAAGCGGAAACGCGACCTCGCGAAGGTGATGATGACTTGCCGTTCGGCTCTGGTCAGCGCGACATAGAAGAGGCGTCGCTCCTCCTCGAGGGCGCGGGGCGATTCGTCCGACATCTCGCTGGGGAAAAGACCTTCCTCCAAGCCTGCGATAATGACGACAGGGAACTCCAGACCCTTTGCGGTGTGAATGGTCATCATGTTGACCTGGTCGGCATCTTTGTCCGCCTTGCCTCGGTCGAGGTCTGTGGCGAGGCTTGCCATTTGCAGGTAGTCGGCAAGCAGTATGCCCAGCCCTTGCTCCTGGTTGTCCTGCACAAAAGTGGCGATTCCATCGAGCATCTCCTGCATGTTCTCTTGCCTCGACACATCCTCCGGCTCGTGTCCGCTGAACACGTATTCCTGCAAACCGCTCTCCTTGGCAATGCGCAAGGCAAGGGTGTAGGCGTCGTCGGTAGCAGCACTTTCGTGAAAAGTCTCTATCATTTCGTGGAACTCCTTCAGCCGTTTCGTGGTGCCGGCATTAAAAGGGAGAGACCCTCCCAAACCCTCCCTTAAAGGGAGGGCTTCCTTTGCGGAAAACTCGCCAGTTTTCTCCCCCTTTAAGGGGGAGTTAGAGAGGGTCCCCAAAGCATCCCAAACCGTGGTTTCTGCCTCAGCCGCTGCATCGAAGAGCTTGCGGACCGTTGTGTCGCCGATGCCTCGGGCTGGCTTGTTGATGATGCGGCGGAGGGATTCCTCGTCGTATGGATTGACCGCAAGGCGAAGGTAGCAGAGCATGTCCTTGACTTCCTCGCGCTGATAGAACGACATGCCAGCATAGATGTGATAGGGCACGCGGCCGTAGAGGAAGCTATCCTCTATCTTTCGGCTCTGGGCGTTGGTGCGGTAGAGGACAGCGATGCCTTTGTAGGGAATGCCGGCACGATGCGCCCGCTGCACTTCCCGCAGGATGATGTTGGCTTCGTCGGTGTCGCTGTAGGCAGAGAAGAGAGCAATGGGGTTTCCTTCTTCTTTTTCGCTGAAGACATGCTTCGGTATCTGTTCGCGGTTGCCCTGGATGAGGCATCCGGCGGCGCCAACGATGGTTTGGGTGGAGCGGTAATTGCGTTCCAGCTTAAAGAGCCGTGCGCCGGGATAGTTCTCGCGGAAATGCAGGATGTTTTCAATCTCGGCACCGCGGAAGCTGTAGATGCTCTGTGCGTCGTCGCCCACGACGCAGACGCGCTGGCGGCGGTTTGTGAGGAGAAGGATGATTTGGTGCTGGGCATAGTTGGTGTCCTGATACTCATCGACGAGGACGAAGTGGAAGCGTTCCTGCCAGGCATCGGCCACCTCCGGGTTGTGCCTCAGCAGAAGCCACATGTTCAGAAGCAGGTCGTCGAAGTCCATCGCATTCGCCTGTTTGCAGCGCTCTTGGTAGCGATTGTAAATCTCGGGAATGAGGGCACGGTTCATCATTTGGTCGCTGTCGCGGAACTCGCGAATAGACGTGTAGGCGGAGGGCAGTATGAGATGGTTCTTGGCGGCGGAGATGCGGCTCTGCACCGCACTGGGCTTATAGACTTTCTCGTCGAGGTTCATCTCGCGGATGATGTGCTTGATGAGGCCGAGACTGTCGGAGGAGTCGTAGATGGTGTAGTTGGTGTCGTAGCCCAGGCGATGCCCTTCGATGCGAAGAATGCGGGCGAAGATGCTGTGGAAGGTGCCCATCCAGAGTTTTTCGGCTTTCTCGGGCGAGACGAGCGTAGCGATGCGTTCGCGCATCTCGCGAGCCGCCTTATTGGTGAAGGTGAGCGCCAGGATGTTCCATGGCTGCATCCCCTGTTCCAGCAAGTAAGCGATTTTGTGGGTGAGGACACGCGTCTTGCCACTTCCTGCACCGGCTATGACAAGCGAAGGCGCATCAATGCAAAGCACCGCTTCAAGCTGACTTTTATCTAATTCACTATTCATAAATCGTAATTTTGCCTCTCTTTGTAGTTAAGTAGTCAGTAGTTAAGCCGAATGTTTTGGCTCTTTGCACTCAGCAGAAAGTGTTATTGGCTTAATTACTTAACTACTGACTACTTATTATGAATTCATATATGCCAGGCACTGCCAGCAGAAGGACAGGACGATGGCAAGGGGAATGAAAAGCGGATAGCTGCGGATGCCGTGGGTAAGCATCTTGGTCCATGATTCGTGCTTGCCGTGCCCGTAGCAGAGGCAAAAAACGATGAAGGAGAACCACCCGAGGAAGAGCAATCCGTCGAGCAAAGGACTTCCGGCAAAACCGCCTGTAACACTGAGCAAAGGGCTCTCTGGAGCCGCTGCTGCAAGCAAGACAGGGATGAAGACGATGGCATAGACAGCAAGATAGCGAAGGAAACGCGCCTCGCGGAATGCGCGGCCCAGCGGAAGGATTCCACTCTCCTTTATCACGCCTTGCATCATCAGGCAGCACAGCACACACATCACCAAGCGGCTGTGAATGCAGTCGTTGATGTGGCGGAAGAGCCACCTCAACCCCTCTTCGTCGAGAATGCTTCGGCAAGGCACTCCCAATGCCGACAATACCCACGAGACGAAGGGCAGCAATGCCGCTACGACGAGGGCAAAGACGAAGACTCGCTCACTATTGTTCATCAGCAATAAGGTTATCGGGGTCGATGATGTGCAACTGAATGGCACGCACCACAAGCCGAACAGCGTTGACGCCGCCCTGCTCGCGCTCGGAGAACAGACGGCTCACGAGGTCTGCTTGGCGCTTCTCAAGGCTCTTCGTGCTGAAAGGCATCTGGCGAAGACCTGCTATCATATCCTTCGTATAGCCAAGAGCAAGATGCCGGAGGAAACGCTCGTCGTATTCATCTATCTCATACTCAACGAAGGCATCGACAGAAGCCTGCTCGCCCAACACGACCTTGCGGAAGCGCGCCATCACCTTCTCGAGGAAAGGTTCGTTGAAGACCAGATGCCTGCCGTGCATGACCTGCATTACATCGTCGCGCTGAAGGAGGTTGCCCGTCTTGAGGATGATGCCGTCGGCTCCTGCACCAAGCACCTCTATCCAAAGGCGCTCGTTGAGAATCTCGCCGGTGAAGACGAGTATCTTCATGTCGGCATAGCGAGTGCGCAGCTGCCGGCAGATGTCCACGCCAACGGTCGTGCTGCCGCCCAGTCCAAGGTCGAGCAGAACGAGGTCGGGCTGCCCTTCGCGCATCAACTTCCAAAAGTCGCTTTCGCCCGATGCTGTGCCGATAATCTCTGCTTCAGGCACTTCGGTCTGCAGTATCTGCTGGGTGCCTTTAAGCTCCAGCTTGTCGTCCTCGACGATGATTACTTTGAATTTTTCCATATATTCGGTTCGTTTATGTCGTTTATGTCGTTATGTCTTTTTGGGCAGTGAGAAGAAGATTCTGAAGCCTTGCTCTGTGTTCTCTGCTTCAAGCCGAAGTCCTGGATGTCCGCAGGCAGCATCGTGCTCGCGCACTATCTGCCGCATGACGAGATATTCCAGCCGCTCGGTTTGTGGCGAGAAGAGGTTCGATATTTGTTGAGCCGAGAGCCGCTGTCCCTCTGCATTAAATATAATATGGTACATGCTGCCGTGCTGCTCGACGGAGAGTGTGGCGTTTCTTGGCACGACCGCAAGCATTTGGTCGAGAAAAACGTGGAGCAGCATCTTGTCTCCCTTAACCCAGGCATCCGTAGGCTCACACTTGACGGCATTCGTCTTTGAAGCGTATTCGAAGAGGTCGCTGACGGGTATCGGCTGCAAACGCAGGAGAGATTGGTCGGTCTGCCGTTGTGCCTGCTCATAGAGGAGCATGTAGATGTGCCTGTAATAGGTGACGAGGTCGAGAAGGTTGTGCCGCGTCTCGCTGTCAATATCGTGCTTTTGCATGTCGTCCGCCATTTGCTTTATGCGTGGAGGGAAGTACATCGTCTCGTGCTTGATGGAGCTCAGCGAGTTGTCGAGTATCTGGTTCATTACATAGAGGCGGTCGTGCTCGAAGCGCCAGCGCTGAGTCTTTTCTTCGGCTTCTTCTGTGGCGGCTTTTGTCTCTTGAACCTTTGCCAAGTCGGACGAAAACATCTGCTGCAACTTCTGCACAGGCTGCTTGAGCTGTGGCTGTGCAAGACCGCTGATGATGTTGCGCAGCTCGCTGTCGAATGTTGCGGCATCTTCCGGGAAAGAGCGAAGCACAGCCGTGAGATGCTGATAAAGCTCGTCGAGCGAGGCACGGTGGCGCAAGCGATGGCGCAGCATTATCATGTAGAACAGTACAAGAGAGACGAGGAGCAGCAGGACTATGAGGACGTAAAGGACGCGCGAGTCTGCCGTCATCTTCTCGAGTCGCAGGCAATCGGAGGCAAGCGAACCGTCGGTGCTATAAAGCCGATGCAGGCGCACACACTCGCCGTTGCTGTGGCGATAGACATCCCAACGTCCAAGAGCCTGTGCCGCAATAGCTTGTTCGTTGTAGAGAGAGACAAGCAGCGGAGTATCGACTGGAGCCTCCATCAGGCGGATGGCGCTGTCTGAATATAGGCAAGCATCGGCATAACGTCCCTGAAGATTGGCCATGTAGGTGGAGTCGAAGAGCTCTTGAGTGCGTCCTGGCATTGCATGAAGAGAGAGGTTGCATAGCAGGAGTATCAGCATGGGCAGTACTCGCGGCAGGCGGAACCAGAAGCGGCTGCCCCGTCCCTGCTCGCTCTCGACGCCGAAGTCGCACACATTGAAATGCGATGAGAGTTTGCGATAACTGTTGATAATGCCTTTGCAGTTCATAATTCCGAAGCCGAAGCCTTTGCTTGCGTTCTTCGTTCCGATGCGATTCGGGTCATAGACTTTGCTGTCACAAAGAGTCTTTACGTCTTCCGGAGACAGCCCGACGCCTGTGTCGCAGACGCTAACCTCCACGTAATCGTCGGTGGCATTGAGCGCGACGGACACCTTCCCTCCGGCTGGTGTGAACTTGCGGGCATTGTTTACCAGCGTGTTGACCATGAAGAGCGTCAGCGGCTTGTCGGCTTTCACTTGAAGTTCCGTCTCGGGAACGTCGAGCGTGAGCTGTTGTTGGGCGAAAGTGTATTGCTGCATTGAAATGACATGCAGTACGTCGGCAAGAGGGAAGCGTGTCACCCGAAGGCTGAGCTTCCCTTGCTGCACTTGAATCCATTCCGTCAGGCGGTCGTTGATGGTCATCATGCCCGAACACAGCTCCTGTATGTATGAGAGGTGCTCCGTAGCGTTCTCGCCTGCTTCGTCGAGCTTCTTCACCTCGGCAATGACGCGGTCGAGGTAGGGGATGATGGCGTACACGACAGACAGCTTTGTGCGCTGCATGATGTGTCGCTGCTTTTGCTGCTGCATACGCTGCTGCATGACTTCGCACTCTTCCTGGAGTTCTTCTTGTCGTTCTTCGCTTTCTTGCAAAAGGTTCTGTAGCCGCTGCTGTGCCTGCTGGTATTCTTTGCTGGAGCTTATCTCGCGGACTTGTTGCTCGAAGGAGCGCGACCGATGCCCCAACTGTCGATAATAAATGAAGGAAAGGACTACAACCACTACGACAAGCAGGAGGAGCAGGAGGAATTGTATCTGTTCGCTGCGTACTTCCTGTTTGAGCAAAGCTTTACGGCTGTCGAGCTCTTTGTTCTGGCGCGACTGGTCGAGCAGGTCGAGATAAGTGTTGCGATGGTTGTCGGCGCGAGTTTTGTCGCCTAAAGCGCTGTAGGTGAGGCTGAGGTTCTCGTGTATGCCGGCCAGCCAGGGCGTCACCTGATAGGGCGAACGCCGGTGGTCGGAAGCTAAATGCAGGGCGGAGCGGAAGCTCTTGAGTGCTTCCTCGTAATGTTCTGCTGAGAAATACACCTCGCCCAAAGTTCGCAATGCGCAGGCGGTTTGGAAGAGGTCGCGATATTGGCGGAAGAGAGATACGGAGTGATGTGACAAGGCTGCTGCGAACTGGTATCTTGACGTGAGCAAGGAGTCGGTCTGCCAACGCCGGTGGTGTTCGTAGAGGTAACTGTAGGCGTCTAAGCGTTGCTGCTTGAGCAATGTGGCACGGAGCGAGTCGGCTACCATGGCAGAAAGCGACTGCAAGGCATTGGCCTCGAAGTAAGCGTAGTGCTTAACCCTTGCCAGTGTATAGACGCGTATGAGATGGTCGAATTCCGTGATGGTCACTTCTTCGGGCGTTCCCTCCAGGAGTCCGCCGCTGCCCAGCATATAGTGATAGTAGAGCCACTGCGTCGTGTCCGTCTCGAGATTGACGTATTGTGCGGCATCCTGTATTTCGTGGCGTGCTGCGCTGTCTTGTCCCAAGTAATAGTAATAAGTTGAGGCCACGATGTGGAACTCCGTCAAGGCATAGTGCAGACGCTGTTTCTGGCGTGCCGTAAGGTTGTTCTCTTCGGAAAGGATGCGGCTGATGCGTTTTTGAGCACGGAGACGAGCGTCGAAGAAGGACTTTCCTTGCCCTATTCGCTGCATGACTTTCATCCGGAGAACATCGGCGCAAAGCAGTTCCAACTGGTTATGGCTCAGGCTATAGACTTTCTGCAGGAGGTGCAGGGCCTGGTCGTATCGCATTTGTTGATAGGCGATGTAGGCCATGTTGTTGAGCGCTTCCGCCTTGCCGTCGGAGTCGTCGGCGGAATAGGCATAGGCGTTCTTTGCCGCTTCGAGCGAAGCAGAGACATCCGAATAGCGCAGCCGATAAGCCAAGTCGTTGCTCTCGGAGGACATTGCATCTCTTTCGCTGACCGGTGAGCAGGCAGCAAGAGTAATGAGAAGAGAGAGAAAGACGACCCGGATGTACATTTATGAACTACTTTAGGATGAGGCGGTAAACAGGACACCTCTGATGATGATGTAAATAAAAGTCACGGGGAACACGCCGAGGATCGGGTACAGGTCCGAACGTTTGTAGCCAGTGGCGGTATAAGACGGGGTGAATGTGGAAGCGGATGGGAAGAGCTTCCTGTTGAGCCAACGGTAGAAAGCATAGACCGCCATGCCGCACAGGATGCCCCACAAGGTGCCCATCAGGATGTCGAGGGGATAGTGGACGCCCAGATACATGCGGCTGTAGCTTGACAGACAGGCGTAGAGCAACAGTAGGGGAGTGACCTTCTTGCTGCGAAACAGGAGCGAAAAGAAGACGCTCAGGCCAAAGGTGTTTGAGGCGTGGCTGGAGATGAAGCCGTAGAGACCGCTGCGATAGCCGTTGACCAGGTCAATCATCTCTGCAAGATCGGGCTCCCGCGAGGGGCGCAACCTGTGGAAGTAAGGTTTGCAGAAGCCGCTGGCAAAACGGTCGCAAAGCAAGACGAGCAACGCCACCATGAGAATGATGAGCAGGGCGTTACGCCAATGGTTGTTCTTTATGACGGCATAGAGCAGGCAGACAAACAGGGGAATCCAGGTGGTTGTCTGCGTGATGGCCATGAAGATGCCGTCGAGGAAGAGAGAAGAAGAACCGTTCAGGGTGATGAGAAGTTCCTTATCCCATTGGATTATTTGCTCAATCATACTCAAAGAATAATAGGGCTATCTGCAATCGAACTACCAGTGACTTTCCCAACGAGGCACGCTCTTATTGTAAACGAGGCACGCTCTTATTGTAAACGAGGCACGCTCTTATTGCCAACGAGGCACGCTCTTATTGCCAACGAGGCACGCCTTGTTTCCCGACGAGGCACATCGCATTGGTCGGCGTTCAACATGGTGGTATGGCTGCGGACATTCATTAAGATAATGTTCAACGTAGGTTTGTTTCGAGCGAAACGTCAAAGGTTCATCATCAAGAACTTAAATCAGGCTGAAGGTTTTCTTGGGTATCCAGCCCACTTTGCCGTCTGCGATGCTCACTTCGCACCACTCTTTTAGGCTGTTGTCGATGATTTCCACTTTGCTTCCCTCGTGCAGGACGAAGAGGTCGTTGCCGTTCTCGGCAGGTGTGCTCTTGACGGTTACGGCAGGAGTGGTGATGATGCCGCTCGTATGTGTTTGCTTGAAGTTTCTCTGCTGCATGGCGCAGACGTTAGCGAGAATGGTGAAGATGAGCAGGACGATGGCCGAGGCGAAGGTAATCTTCCTTGTCGTCACGCTGCCAGCCCCCCAGAAGACGAGCAGGCAAACCAGCATGAACAGGAAGCTGAGCAAGGCGATGGCGGTCCAGGTGCGAAGGCTGAACCAGTTCGTCAGCTGGTGGAAATAGGTGAACAGAATGAATTCGTGCTGCGGAATAATCTTGTCGATGGTTTTTGTGCGTGCCATTTCGAGGTTGAAGAGCACTTCTTTGTCGCTGGGGCTGAGCTTCAAGGCACGTTCGAACCAAAGGATGCTGTGGGCAATGTCGTCGGTGCGATAGTAAGCACAGCCCAGGTTGTAGCAGACATCGGTGGTGAGATTCTGCTCTGCGAGCTTGCTGTAGAGCTTGACGGCCGCTTCGTAGTCGGCACAGGCGTAAGCGCTGTCCGCCAAAGTCTTCGTTTCTGAAGGACTGGCAGCATGAGCCAAGAGAGCGGCAAAGGTAAGGAAAAGGAGGAGAAGAGACCTGCGGCCCCTCTCCAAACCTCCCCCAAAGGGGAGGCTTTTATGGTGTTGCTTTTTCATTTTCATCATTACATTATTATTTCTCCCCTTTGGGGGAGTTAGAGAGGGGCCGCTCCATCTGTGTAATCACGTCCGAGGCCTGTTGGTAAATCTTCTCTTTAGCCATGTTGGGGTCGCCTGTCGGGGCATAGCGTGCGAACTCGCAATCGCTCAGGACAGCGATGAAGGCATCCACGACAGACTGTTCCACGCCTCGCTGTGTAAGCTTGCTGATGACGTTGTCCTTCGTGAGTTCGCCCACGGGCAGGGACAGCTTGTCGCCGGCATAGCCCAGCAAAGCGCGCATCACTTCGTCGTAGAAGGCGGCGTCGTTCTTCTCGTGCATGAGCTTCGAAGCCTGTTTCAGTCGGCGCGAAGCCACTTTGCCTGCCTTCTTGCCCTTCACGCTCCAGGAGTTAGGATTGAGCTTCTGCTGACGTCTCAACCAGAAGAATGCGATGGCGAAGGCCAGGAAGAGAAGCGCGTAAACGAGCCAATAAGTCGATGTGCCGAAGAAATCGTCGGTCTCGATGCTCTCCAGCTCGCCCAGCTTGATGAACCTGATGTCGTTGCTCAGCACGTTAAGATCCTCCTGTTCGCGTGTGTAAGCGACGGGCTGACCCTTTGCCTTGGCAACTGCAAGACTGAAGGAGTCGGTGCGGACCGTGTTGTATCGCTCTTGCTCGGGGTCGAAGTAGCAGAACTCGACGGGCGCAATGGAGAACTTGCCCCCGTGGCGCGGTACGACAACATAGTCGTAGATGATGTTGCCCTTGGCTCCTGTTGCCGTGTTTGTCGTTTTGTTGTTTTCCTTGGGGTCATAGACCTCGAAGTCCTGCGGGAAGTTAATCTTTGGGGCTTTCATTAGCTTCATGTTGCCCTGACCGCTGACGACAAGTCGAAGGGTTGCCGCATCGTTGGCATTCACCTGTTCAGGCGTCAGCGTGGCAGACACCGAGAACTTGCCCACAGCACCCGAGAAGTTGTCGGGCTTCGGCGACGGAAGGGGCAAGACCTCAATCTCTACGACTGGCGTCTTAATCTGTTTGCGCACCATCTGCGAGAGGCTTCCGCCGCCGAAGAAGATGTCGAAGGGGTCCATCGAGTGGTTCTGCACCTCGACCTGCGTGTCGAAGGTGATGCTGGGAATCTTCAGCTTGCCCGTCTTCTGCGGGAAGAGCACGTATTGCTTCCAGACGGCTGTGCCGTAGTTCCTGCCGTTGACGCGCTCGTACTTGAGTGAAAGCTGCGCCTCACGATCCATTTCCTGAACGTGGCAACCGTCTATCTGAGGCATCTCGCCGGATATTTGTTGGATGTTTACCAGCGTATAGAGCTTGTAGGTGAGCATCACGGCTTCCTGCTCGTATATCTTCTGCCGGTTGGCAGTCACGGTCATGTAGAGCTCGTTGTTTGCTATCTGACCGCTACCGGCATTGCCCTGCTGCTGTTGCCTTTGGCGAGAGTTGCCTCCTTGCTGTTGGTTGGAGGGCTGCTGGCTCTGCTGTTGGCTTGCCGGCAACACTTCGATGCTGGCTGTTCCGCTCTTGACGGACTTCCCGTTGGCCTTGATGGTGGCAGCGGGCACCTTGAGAGTTCCCTCCGTGGTGGGCACGACGGTGTAGCTGAAGGTCATCGTGCTGCTCTGTGACATATGGCCATTGACCATCGAGAAGTTGCTCGACTGGCTTGTGCTGGGGCCGTAAAGTACGTTGAAACCCTCGAAGTCTCCCACCTGAAAGTCTTCTACGTCGGTCGTGTTGGCGATGTAGCTGATGCGGATCTTCTGTCCGACCTCGGCTTGGGAGGGTGCCTGAACCTTGAGCGTCACTTGAGCACTTATGGTGCTTAACGTGAGAAATAGTAGAACGAATATCGTGTTTAGTCTTTTCATCTTATGCTGTTTCTTTCAACTTGGCGTGTGTCGTTGGTGAACTTGGCGTGTGTCGTTGGCGAACTTCACGTGTGTCGTCGGCGAACTTGGCGTGTGTCGTTGGCGAACTTCACGTGTGTCGTTGGCGAACTTCACGTGTTACCATTGTTTCTTCAGGTGTTTCTGTTGGCGTTGTTGCTGTGCTTTCTGTATTTTCTCCTGAGTGGCTTTTTCGTCTTGCATAGCAGCGTTGAGCATCTGTTCTGCGTTCTCGCGGCTCATCTGTTCCGGCTGCGGCTGCTGTTGTTGCTCGTCCTTCTTGTCTTCTTGCTGTTGCTGCTGCTGTTGCTGCTTCTCTTCCTTCTCATCCTGACCCTTGTCGTCTTTGTCCTGATTCTGATTGTCCTGGCTGGGCGGATTCTTCTTCAGTTGAAAGAGGCTCAGGGCGTAGTTGTAGCGCGTCTCGTTGTTCGTCGGGTCGTTGCGCAAGGAGTTCCGATAGCAGGCAACAGCCTTGTCGAACTGTTTGGCGGCCTGCAGGATAACGCCCATGTTGTGATAAATCTGTGCCAGACGGCCTTTGTCCTTCTCCAAGCGAGCCGCCGTCTCGTACTCCTTCATGGCATCCTCGGCCTTGTTCTGATAGAGAAGCGCGTTGCCCAAGTTGTAATGCGAGATGGGATTCGTGTTGTCCTTCTCGATGGCCTTCTGATACTCTACTTGTGCCTTGTCGTAAATGCTGTCGCGCATCAGGCGGTTGCCTCTGCGGATGTAGTCTCTGTCTGTCTGCGACATTGCCATCAAGCTGAAGAAGAGCAGCAAGACAGTGGTGGCGGAGCGTTGACGGCGGAAGAGATTGCTGAGCCAAGTGGATTTGCTCTCCCTTTCGAGAAGAAGCACATCGATGAGCAAAAGCAGGAGGCCGATGAGGACAAAGCCCTGGAACTGCTCGTCGTATTCGCTGTAAATCTGGCTCTCCATCTTGGCTTT
>CAMKTM010000058.1 GCA_946415695.1 uncultured Prevotellaceae bacterium
GGAACTCTGCAATAACGAATTTAACAATATTGCCATTGGGCGATACGCAATATCTTCTGGGGTTCATTATGTATAGACATCACAGTTTAGAAGAAAAGAAAGAAATCATCCGCTTGTATGAGTCAGGAGGCAGCGAATGGTGTTGGGTTTAGGGTCGGTTTATCCCTTCTTGTTGATGCCTTCCTATTTTCTTTTGGAGAGCGTCTGCAGCAGGTACTTTGCTGCCCTTTTGGGTGCGCCTGGGGCTCCCAGGATGTCGGCCATGCGGCTGTAGCCTTGCAGTTGTGCTTCTCTTGCCGGACCGCCGGGTAGGATAGCGGCGAGGTGGCGGCGGACATTCTCAATGGTCATTTGTTCTGCCACGAGTTCGGGTACTACTTCCTCGTCTGCCACGAGGTTGACGAGCGAGATGTACGGGACTTTCAGTATCAGACGGCGTGCGAAGGATGCCAGTCTGCCCCACTTCATGTGGTAGCACACCACTTGCGGGATGCGGAACAGGGCGGTTTCGAGTGTTGCTGTGCCGCTGGTGACGAGGGCTGCCGTGCTGTGCTGAAGGAGTCTGTAGGTCTGGCCGCGGACTATAGACCATTGACCATTGACCATTGAGCATTGACCATTGAGCATTTCCTCTTCGCTATGGGGGCTCTCATTGGGGGCAAGGGGCAAGGGGCAAGGGGCAGGAGAATGGTTTTGGCAGTTGGTATCCTCTTGCTCCTTGCTCCTTGCTCCTTGCTCCGAATACCTGTTGGTATCCTCTTGCTCCTTGCTCCTTGCTCCTTGCTCCTTAAAGGAGGTCTGGGGGGGCTTGCCAGTTATTGCTTGTATCTGATTGCGATAGAATGCGTCGTCGAGTCCTGGGGCGGCTGCGAGGACGAGCTGATAGTCTTTGGTGTAGGGTTCTGCGGCCAGAATCATCCTCTTGAGGTTGTTGCGCACTTCTTGCTTTCGGCTTCCTGCCAAAAGGGCGATGACGGGTCGCTCGTCGAGGTTGTTGTCTTTGCGGAAAGCCTCCCAGCTCCTGTCCTTTGCTTCTTGCCCCTTGAGGTAGGCATCCACTTCATCTACCGTTGGGTTGCCTACGTAGTGTATGGGGTAGTGGTGTTTCTCCTCGAAGAACTTTTTTTCGAAGGGCAGGATGCTCAGCAGGGCGTCGATGTCGCGTTTGATGTCCTTGATGCGGTATTCCTTCCATGCCCATATCTTAGGTGCGATGTAATAGAAGACGGGGATGGTGCTGTGCTGCTTTATGTAGCGGGCTATCTTGAGGTTGAAGCCTGGATAGTCCACGAGGATGAGCGCATCGGGCTGCCACTCGAGGATGTCCTTTTGGCAAAGTTTCATGCCCCGAAGGATTGTCCGCAGGTGCAAGATGACGGGAATGAAGCCCATATAGGCGAGGTCGCGATAGTGCTGCACCAGCTCTGCTCCCTCGGCAGCCATCATGTCGCCGCCGAAGCATCGGAACCGTGCCTCGGCATCTTCCTCTTTGATGGCTGCCATCAAGTGACTGGCATGAAGGTCGCCGCTTGCCTCGCCTGCTATGAGATAGTACTTCATCTTGTGAAATGAAGAATGAAGAATGAAGAATGAAGAATTTGCTACCGCTCTGAATGTTCAATGTTGAGGCCTGCACCTTTTAAGGGGCAGGGGGCAGGGGGCAGGAGGATTGCTCTGACAGTTGGTATTCTCTTGCTCCTTGCTCCTTGCTCCGAATACCTGTTGGTATTCTCTTGCTCCTTGCCCCTTGCTCCTTGCTCCTTGCTCCTTGCCCCTTGCCCCTTTAAGGGGGAGTTAGAGGGGTTCTCTTCAATGACTCAATCACCCTATGTGCCGTCATGTCGAGCTGAAGGGGTGTGATGGATGCGAAGCCGTGGTCGAGCGCCCAGTAGTCGGTGTCCTCGGCTTCGGGTTCGAGGTTCAGGAAGTAGCCTGTCAGGTGATAGGCTCCCTCGCCTTCCTTCGCCATTTCCTTCATCCAGCGGCCTCGACCCATGCGGCACACCTTTATCCCCTTCAACTGCTCCACTTCGGGGAAGTTGACGTTGAGCAGGACATCTTGTGGCAGTCCGTGCTCCAGGGCATAGCGTGCCGTCTGCAGGACGACCTCTTCGTAGGGGCGGAAGTTGCACTCGTGGCTCTTTGTCTTGAGGCTGTAGGCGATGGCCGGCACTTGCTTCATGCATGCTTCGATTGCAGCGCCTACGGTGCCGCTGTAGTGAATGCTGACGGAGGCGTTGTCGCCATGATTGATGCCGCTCACCACGAGGTCGGGCTTCTGCGTCAGCAGCCCGTCGAGAGCCAGTTTCACGCAGTCGGTGGGTGTGCCGCTGCATTGATAGACGGTCAGACCCTCCTCTTCTTTCAACAGCTCTACGATGATGGTGGTGAGGGGCGATATGCAACACGATGCGGCGCTGCGCGGCCCGTTGGGAGCGACCACGACGACGTTGCCCAGTTGGCACATCATTCGGGTCAGCTCCTTTATGCCTTGCGCCTGTACGCCGTCGTCGTTCGAGATAAGTATTAAGGGACGTTCAGACATTTATTTACTGATGATTTTCCTGACGCTGCCGTCGCTCATGCGAATGATGTTCAAGCCGCGTGTCTGTTTCTGAATACCTGAGAGCGACCAGACGCTCTCGATGTTTGTGTCGGCAAATGCTGGTTTGCAGATGCCGGTCGGGATGACTTCGTCGTCGCTCATGGAATAGAAGACGTCGGTGACGGATGGACTTGCAGCCGTCAGCGTTACCTCTGTGGGAGCCACCACGGTGTAGCCGGCGATGTTGGGCAGCACGGTGTATGAGCCGAAGGGCACGTTCTCGAAGCGGAAGTTGCCGTTGGCGTCCGTCGTGGTTTGTGCTACGATGCTGTTGGCATCATCGAGCAGATAGACCATGATGCCGTCGCTTGCCGGTGCCTTTCTTTGGTTTTCCAATGCCAGTCCGGTGTCTATATTGCCTTCAATCAGTCCGGTGCCGGCGAGAGGAGCGGGCATCGTCAGCAGGTTGATTTCCACTTGCTTGGGTTCCCACATGTTTTCGGATACGATATCTACAAGCGAGGCCGACGTCCAGAGCGGCGTGGAGGGATAGAAAGTCTCCATCGTGGAAGCGGTGTTGCGGGCTTTGACGTAGTATTCTCCGAAGAAGATGCGGTCGTCGGTGTCTGCTTCCCAGTCTTGCTGGAAGACCGCTTCGCCCGTCTCGGCATTCACTTCCTGCGAAGCCACGACGTCCCACTTGCCGTCGATGTTCTTGCCGATGACGTCGATGACGGCGGGTACGGTGGTGCCGTCCTGAAGGGCTTTCACGCTGAGCTGACCCTTGTAGCGGTCGGACATAATCTGAACCTCACGGAACCAGAGTTCCTCTTCCCCCTCTTCTGCGCCCTCGAACTTATAGATGAAGGTCAGGAAGTAGGCAGGGTTAGCCAACTCATACACGCTGTAGTTGTATTCCTCTTCAGTCATGCGGAAGACATACTGGCCCGGAGCTGTTTCGCTGATGCAGTTGGGGTTGAGCGTCGGCGCATCCTCCATCCACGACTCGCCCAGCACGAACATCTTCTGCGGCTCGGGAATCACGTAGTCGGTGTTCAGGATGAAGCCGTCGCTGCCGAGGTATCCGATGGAAGCCTGCACAGGAACGCAAACCACGCCGGCAAAAGCATGGTAGAGCGAGAAGTCGAGATGCTGCTTGTCGCCGCCCACTTGCAGTACGAGCTCGTAGCCGAGGTCGTCTTCCGTAGGGGTATAGATGCTGCTTGAGGCTCCGCTGATGGGCTCCATGTCCGCATTGTAGGGGTTGCGACGATACCATTGGTAGGTGAAGCACTCGGGGTTTTCTTCCGTGGCATACTTCTTGATGTCGCCCCTGTTGTATGTCTCGGCGCTGACCGTAAAGCCGCTGCCGATGGGGATGCCCACCATGCAATGCTCCACTGTGGGCGACTCGCTCCAGCCCGTGTAGCGTGAAATGATAGAGATGGGCTTGGCGGTCACGGTGTTCGACACATATCCGTCGCGCTCTCCGCCGTGAAGCACAAGGCGATAGTCGGTGATAGCGTAGATTTCCGGCGAGACGCCTATGGAGCGATTGCCGATTATTTTCGTTTCTTCACCCTCTCTCATCGTTTCCCATGTCCCCGTGCCGTGCACTCGGTGCTGCAGCGTGTAGTATTCGCAGCCCACCTCTTCCACCATCGGGAACTTCAGGTTGGCTTCAATGTCAACCATGCCGTTGACGATGAATGGGCTAAATCCCACGTCGGAGAGGGTAAGGATGGGCAGTTCCCTGTCGCGGGCGGGTGCCATTTCATTGGGCTCTGGCAGCAGACCCTTTGCGCCCGGATCTGCCACTTCCGACGGGATGGGCTGGGCATTCAAAAAGCAAGCGCAAAGCATGGCCGCAAGAGAAAGAAAAGTCTTTTTCATAAGTGTTCTTTTTTTAGATGATTGAAGTTTCGGATGTTTATATCAACCACAGATTAAGCTGATGTATGTTGCTGATGGGATATTTTTGAAACGATTTAACGGATTGGGGTGTTTTTCGCTTCGCGCAGGCGGAAGCCCTTAATCTGATAAATCAGAATATAATTTGAAACACGAATGGATATATAATCCGTTAAATCAGCTAAATCCGTGGTTTAAGAAACTACCGAAACTTAAATTAGATGATTATTACTCTGTTTTTTTATGATAGCAGTCGCAAAGTTAAGGAAAAAAAAGGAAAGTACCAAATTTTAGCAAGGTTTTCCTGTGAAGTTGGCTTGCTTTTGGGCTCAACCCCAATCCGTTCGTCGGGCAGACACACTGTCAGAAAGGGCTTTTCCTTGAATGTTTCGGCCGTGGCAGCATCTTCCCGCCGACCATGCTTCGGCAGTGGCGAACGCTCCGGGCAAAGCATCGTGTCGGTTGCTGCACCGTGGCATGTTCTTTGCTTGTACATGTAAAAGCAATTGCTTGTACATGTACGTGCAATTGCTTTTACATGTACAAGCAAAGAACGGGCTGCGTGATGATATGGAAAAAGACGTGACATGTGACCGCTAAAAGCCATATTCGTGGGCCGGAAGTTTGCCGGTCGCGTTATAATAAAGATGTCCGTTAGCAGCAAAAACCTCTCTGATTTCGTGTTTTCAAGGCTTTAGTTATCAACAAAAACGTGCGGTTATTAACATTTTCGGCATAATGCCGAGGAAAAAGAGGGCGTATGTCAATGTTTTGACGTATCTTTGCAAAATAAAAAAAGCCTCACCCCCGACCCCTCTCCGAGGAGAGGGGAGAATAAGGGTAAGGCTATCTGCCTCCTTTAGGGGGAATAGATAGCGAGATTACGAAATTGCACATAATGTGTTGGAGATAGAAGGAGATAGATGGAGATAAAAGAAGATAAAAGAAGATAGATGAAGATAGAAGAAGATAAATGAAGATAGAAGAAGATAGAAGGAGATAGATGAAGATAGAAGGAGATAGATGAAGATAAAAGAAGATAAAAGAATATAGCCGCTTCTGGCGGCTGAAGATAGATGACAATACCATGGCAGACAGGAAGGCCAAGCGCCAAGACTAATGTCTTCTATCTTCTTCTAACTTCTTCTAACTCCTTCTATCTACATCGCATGCGAAATTTGAGTGAATAGTAAATCGTCTAATCGTAAATGATTAAACGGTAAAAAGGAAAATAAGAGATGAGCAAAACAATAGCTATAGTCAACCAGAAGGGCGGTGTGGGCAAGACCACAACGAGCATGAACCTCGCTGCCTCGCTTGCCACCCTCGAGAAGAAGGTGCTCCTCGTGGATGCCGACCCGCAGGCCAACGCCTCCAGCGGCATGGGTGTGGATGTCAGCAAGCTGGAACATTCCATCTACAACGCCCTGCTCGGGCAGGTTGACATCCGCGACATTATCTATACGACGGACATCGAAGGGCTCGACATCGTGCCGTCGCACATCAACCTCGTCGGCGCAGAGATAGAACTCCTGAACTTCAAAGCCCAGGAACGCATCATGAAAGAACTCCTGAAGCCCATCGTGCAGGACTACGACTACATCCTCATCGACTGCAGCCCCAGCCTCGGCCTCATCACCGTCAACGCCCTGACGGCAGCCGACAGCGTCATCATCCCCGTGCAGTGCGAGTACTTCGCCCTCGAAGGCATCAGCAAACTGCTCAACACCATCAAGATCGTCAAGACACGCATGAACCCGAAGCTCGAGATAGAAGGCTTCCTGCTGACCATGTACGACAGCCGCCTCAGGCTTGCCAACCAAATCTACGAGGAGGTGAAGCGCCACTTCCGCGAACTCGTGTTCAAGACCGTCATCCAGCGCAACGTGAAGCTCAGCGAAGCCCCCAGCCACGGCGTGCCAGCCATCCTCTACGATGCCGACGCCGCAGGCTCGAAGGCACATCTGGCCCTGGCACAGGAGATAATAGCAAAGGAAAAACATTGACCATTGAACATTGACCATTGAACATTAGGCTGCGCCCAAAGCCCTGGCGAAGGAAAAATGGTCAATGTTCAATGGTCAATGTTCAATAAAGAACTAAGAATTATGGCAATAAAGAAGAAATACCAAGGACAGGCTCTGGGCAGAGGGCTCGACGCTTTGCTTCAGACAGAAGACATCCATACCGAAGGCTCCTCCAACCTCTGCGAGGTGAGGATGGACGACATCCGCCCCAACCCCAATCAGCCGCGCCGTGACTTCGACGACGACTCGCTGCAAGAACTCGCCAACAGCATCCGGCAGATAGGCCTGGTGCAGCCCATCACACTCCGCGACATGGGCGACGGCACGTATGTCATCATCGCCGGCGAACGCCGCTGGCGGGCAAGCCAACGCGTCGGCCTTGCCACCATCCCGGCATACATCCGCACCGTCGATGACGAGAACATGCTGGAGATGGCACTCGTTGAGAACATCCAAAGGCTCGACCTCACCGCAATAGAAGTGGCACTGGCCTACCAAAGCCTCATCGAACAGTACAACCTGACGCAAGACCAGCTCAGCGAGAAAGTAGGCAAGAACCGTGCCACCATCGCCAACTACCTCCGCCTCCTGAAACTGCCGGCAAGCGTGCAGGTGGCACTCCGCAACCGCGAGATAGACATGGGGCACGCCCGCGCCCTGCTCGCCCTCTCTGACCCCACCGCACAGCTCAAAGTCTTTGCCGAAATGAAGAAAGGCCATATGAGCGTGAGGCAAATAGAGGACATGGTCAAGCAACTCAGCGAAGGCGCCTCCGTCAAAACAAAAACCGGAACACGCATCCGACAGAAAGGTTCTAACCTCAGTGCCGACTACAACCAACTGCGAGAAGGACTGAGGAAAATCTTCAGGACACGCGTCGAGATGACCTGCTCCGAAAGCGGCAAAGGCAAGATAAGCATCCCCTTCGCCAATGAGTCAGAACTGGAACGCATCATAGAAATGCTCGATAAACTCCGCGAATGATGAACCCACGGCACACATCTTTCCTCCTGATAGCCTTGACCCTCTGGCTCGGCTCCCTTTCTGCGCTTTTCGCACAGGAAGAAGGTCAGCCCGTGCAGAAGCAAAGAAAAGAGCGTGTGCATAAGTCAGACACGAAGGACGTCAGGCAGCCCGACTCAGTCACCATCGACACTGGCACACTCTTTGCCATGACTGACAGCATCATAACCGAGAAGCTTTCGCCTCGCGACCTCAAGACATTCAAGCCCGACCCCATACGGTCCATGTGGCTCGCCCTCGTGCTGCCTGGCGCAGGACAGATTTACAACCGCAAATACTGGAAACTCCCCATCATCTATGGCGGGTTCCTCGGTTGCGTCTATGCCCTCACATGGAACGGACAGATGCTGTCCGACTACTCGCAAGCCTACCTCGATATCATGGACAGCGACCCGAACACCAAGAGCTACGAGAAGATGCTGCCGCCAAAATACGACATAACAGGCAAGGAAGAACGCTTCAAAGGCATCTTCAAAAGCAAAAAAGACACTTTCCGCAGGTATCGCGACCTCAGCATCTTCGCCTTCGCAGGCGTCTATCTGCTTTCCGTCATCGATGCCTACGTCGATGCCGAACTCTCTACCTTCGACATCTCTCGCGACCTCAGCTTGCAAATCATGCCCACAATGATAGAGACGGAACGCATCGACATCCATCATCGCTACACAAGCCCAGGCATACAATGCGTCCTTAACTTCTAAAAAACACACAGACAATGAACAAACCTTTCATATATAGCTTCCTTTTCTTGCTCTTTTCCCAATGTTCCATGGCATTGGCTCAGGAAGACAACAACCTCGAAGATTATATCGAGGATGCCACCCTCGATTTGCCGGAAGGAATGCAGATGCAGGAAATAGACAGCCTCCTGTCCGATTGGCAGACGCGCAACTTCCTTCTCTTCGACGAGAGCTGCGAGACCACGGGCGATAACCCGGCATTCGATGCCAAGACCTATGCCCATCGCCTCAGCCGCCTGCCAAACGTCATCGACATGCCCTACAACAATGTGGTCCAGAAGTACATCGACCTCTACAGCGGCCGCTTGCGCAACTCTGTTGCCGTCATGCTCGGACGAGGCAACTTCTACAACCCGATCTTCGAAGAAGCCCTCGAAAGCTATCAGATACCTTTGGAGCTGAAGTACCTGCCCATCATCGAGAGTGCGCTCAACCCCACCGCCGTCAGCCGCGCAGGTGCCGTCGGCCTCTGGCAATTCGTGATAACTACCGGCAAACAGTACGGGCTGGAGGTGACAAGCCTCATCGACGAACGCCGAGACCCCGTCAAGGCAAGCTATGCTGCCGCCCGCTATCTGCGAGACCTCTACGGCATCTTTGGCGACTGGACACTGGTCATCGCCGGATATAACTGTGGGCCGAACAACATCACCAAGGCCATCAAACGCGCTGGAGGCGTCAAGGACTATTGGACCATCTACCCTTACTTGCCGGCCGAGACGCGCGGCTATGTCCCGGCGTTCATCGCTGCAAACTATATCATGAACTACTATTGCGACCACAACATCTGTCCCGTCAATACGAAACTGCCGATGGGAACCGACACGATACAGGTCAATCGCAATGTCCGCATGGAACGCATCACAGAACTGTGCGGCATCAGCGACGAAGAGCTCCGTGCCCTCAATCCGCAATACCGCACCACGCTTATTCCCGGCGATGCGCATTCCTGCACACTGAGAATGCCGACTGCTGCCATCAATGCCTTCATCGAAGCGGGAGACTCCATCTATGTCCCCTTGGCAGAAGTGGAGACAGCCGTGGAAATCCCTGTCGTGGAGCAGCCCAAGAGGAGGGGCAGGGGCCGAGGCGGAAGAGGAACGTCTGTGACCGTTCGCCGTGGCGACACGCTCGGAGCCATTGCCCGGAGAAATCACACCACCGTGGCTAACCTGCGGCGTCTCAACGGCATTAAGGGCAACACCGTCTTTGCCGGACAGAGAATCAGAGTGAACTAAAGAAACGGGGGAAGAACTATGGAAGAACAGAACCTTAGGGAAGCGGAAGACGAGAGAATGGTCTCCGAAGCCTATCAGCACCTGATAGACACCTATTTGGCATCCCATCACCGCAAGCATACCGAAATCATCGACAAAGCCTTCAACTTCGCGAAACAGGCGCATAAAGGTGTACGCCGTCTTTCTGGCGAGCCATACATCATGCACCCCATTGCCGTGGCGCAGATAGCCTGCGAGGACATCGGCCTTGGCAGCACTGGCATCTGTTCTGCACTGCTCCACGATGTGGTGGAGGACACGGACTATACCGTCGAGGACATTGCCAATATCTTCGGCGAGAAGATAGCGCAAATCGTCGATGGCGTGACGAAGATTTCCGGCGGCATCTTCGGCGACAAGGCTTCGGTGCAGGCGGAATCCTTCAAGAAACTGCTTCTTACCATGAGCGAAGACATACGTGTCATCCTCATCAAGATTTCCGACCGCCTGCACAATATGCGAACCCTCGGCAGCCAGCTTCCGGGCAAACAATACAAGATTGCAGGCGAGACGCTCTACATCTATGCCCCGCTGGCCCACCGCCTTGGCCTGAACAAGGTCAAGGAAGAGCTTGAGGACCTCAGCTTCAAGTATGAACATCCCGAGGAGTACCGCAGCATCCAGGAGAAATTGGACAAGGAGCACGACCAGCTGATTGCTTCCTTCGAGAGCTTCACCGTCCCCATCCGTCAGAAGCTCGACGCGATGGGGTTGCGCTACGAGATAAAGGCACGCATCAAGAAGCCTTACAGCATCTGGACAAAGATGCAGACGAAGCATGTCACCTTCGAGGAGGTGTTCGACATCCTTGCCGTCCGCATTGTCTTTGAGGTGGACGAAGGCAAGGACGAGACGGCCGAGTGCTTTAAGGTCTATGCTGCTGCCTGCAGCAACTACAAGCCTCATCCCGACCGTCTGCGCGACTGGGTTTCCAACCCCAAGGCCAACGGCTATCAGGCCATCCATACCACCCTCATGAGCAAGGCCGGCAAATGGATGGAGGTGCAGATACGCAGCCGCCGCATGGACGACATCGCCGAACATGGCTTTGCCGCACACTGGAAGTATAAGGAGGGCGAAACGGATGCCGACGAGAACAAACTCGACAAATGGCTCTATCAAATCAAGGAAATCCTGGACGACCCCCAGCCTAATGCCATCGACTTCCTCGACACCATCAAGCTCAACCTTTTTGCCAACGAGATATTCGTGGTCACTCCGAAGGGCGAGTTCAAGACAATGCCTGCGGGCTGTACCGTCCTCGACTTCGCCTTCAGCATACACACGTTCCTCGGCACGCATTGCATCGGGGCAAAGGTCAATCATAAGCTTGTCGGCATCAGCCATGTGCTGCAGAGCGGCGACCAGGTGGAGATTCTGACTTCCAAGAACCAGAAGGTGGACCAGAGGTGGACGGATTTCATCACGACTGCCAAAGCAAAGGGAAAGATACAGGCCATCCTGCGACGCGAAGAACGCGAGATGCAAAAGGTGGGCGAAGAAATCCTCAACGACTTCTTCCAGAAGAACGAAAAGGAGCCAAATAGCATTAACATCAACAAGCTTTGTCAGTTCCACGGCCTTGCCACTCGCGAAGAGCTGCTCTCGGCCATCGGTTCGCAGACCATCACATTGGGGGAGGCCGACCTGAACGCACTCAACGAGAAAGTTCCGAAACGGAAGAAGTGGAAAAAGTACCTGCCCTTCTTCAAGCGGCACAAAGACGACGATGGCCAGGCGCAGCCCGCCGAGGCCGGACAGCCAGTTCTGCAGATTGACAAGAAGAAGCCGCTCATACTCAGCGAAGAAACACTCGGCCGCTACGTCATGTGCGACTGTTGTCACCCTATTCCTGGCGACGACGTGCTTGGCTTCATCAACGACGACGGACAGATTATCATCCACAAGCGGCAGTGCGACGTGGCAAAGCGTCTGAAAGCCACCGGCGGCAACCAAATCCTCGCAGCCAACTGGGATACGCACGGCCAAATAGCCTTCCCCGCAACGCTCCACATTACGGGCTTCGACCGCGTGGGCGTCCTGCATCAGATAACAGGCATCCTCTCCCAACAGCTTAACGTGAACATCCACAGCGTACACATCGACACGAACGATGGCCTCTTCACGGCTGAAATAAACCTCGGCGTACACGATGTGAGGGACATTCACGACATCTGCCGAGACCTGAAGAGGATAGAGGAAATCGAAGAAGTGAAACGATTCTAAATAACAGGAAGTAGAGACTGCGTCATAATTGACAACAACGAATTACACGGATTTGACGGATTAACCCCATGCTGATAATCAGCAAAGAAGATAATCCGTCAAATCCGTGTAATTCGTATATTCCGTTGTTTTATGACGTTAATTGGTTTTATGGCACCTTCGCTTCCTTTTTCCAGCCTTCCCATAGCGTATTCTTTGCTTGTACATGTAAAAGCAATTGCTTGTACATGTATAAGCAATTGCACGTACATGTACAAGCAAAGAACATGCCGTGTCGCATCTGGCTATTTGTTGTGTCTTGATTAAGCAGTCAGCGATGATTCAAAACTATTAGTGTCCGGTAAAATCGGCCTGAAAGGCCATTAAGCTGTCAGCCCAGGGCA
>CAMKTM010000059.1 GCA_946415695.1 uncultured Prevotellaceae bacterium
GTAACCTGTCGTGGTATCGTAGAATGTTGCATAGCCAGTTTCGCCTACGAATGATACTTCGGGGCCGTCGAATACGGGATGAATGTCTGTGCCGATGGTCTGGCCGAAGGCAGGAGTATTCAGCTTGTAGCAGAGAGCACCATTGGCAACTTCTTCGGCTGTGACCTTGCCGACGTATGCCTGTGTGCCAACGGTTTCAATCTCGAAGCAGTTGTCAATTTGAGCACCACCACGAGTGAAGGTGTTATCGTTACCTTCCAGTGTAGCAGTGCTGTAGCAGTTCTTTACAACAGAGTTGCCGTTTGACCAACCGCAGATAGTGGCAGATTCACGAGCACCCTTGATGGCACCTGTTACATAGCAGTTGGTGATGAGCATCGTTGCAGAGCCACCCATGTCAACACCAATGATGCCGCAAATGTTCTGGGCGGAACCTGTTACGTTACCTTCGTTACCAACATTGGTGATGTAAACGTTACCGCTGCCATTTGTGCCACCAATCACGCCGCAGAATGCCTTGCCAGTGATGGAGCAAGTGTTGTCGAGAACAAAATTCTTGATGTCGGCACCGTCGCCGATTCTACCGAAGATACCCTGATAGTCATAGCTGCCGTTGTTGTGAACAAAGTTGCTAATGATGTGACTCTGACCGTCGAACTCACCGACATACAGCTTTCCTTCGTCACCGATGGGATAGTAGTCTGTAACACCTGTCATGTCGATATCGGCATACATACGAGCCTTAGTAGCAGTCTTGAGGTCGGTGTTTACGATTTTAGTAAATGCCACCAAAGAATTGGCATTGATAATCTTCATGTAGCCGTCGGCATCCTTTTCGAGTTCACCGCAGACTGTGCAAATGCCGTCAGCATCGAACTGGTGGTCTGGGAAAGCGGCAGAGGGGTCTGTGTTGGTATAGGTAACATCACCCAGAGGCTTGCCGTCGCAACGATAAGCATCAGGAGCGAGGAAGACGAGTCCGCCTGCCTTTGCAAATGGCTTTGGTCTTACGTCTGTGCCAATCACCTGATAGAAGCGGTCTACGCCACCTTGCTCACCGTTGAGCTTGTAGCAGAGTGCACCGCTGGCAACTTCTGCAGCTGTGATGATGTTGGTTCTGTTTGTACCAGTCTTGTTGTTCTGTGTGCCTACGCCTTCAATCTCGTAGCAGTTGACACAAGCACCGCTACCGCGAGTGAAGGAGTCTTCGTCGCCGTATTTGCCTTCCAATGTAGCAATGCTATAGCAGTTCTCTACTTTAGAGTTGCCACTTGACCATGAGCAGATAGTAGCTGATTCGCGTGCGCCCTTGATGGCACCTGCTACGAAGCAGTTGGTGATGAACATGTCTGTAGCGCCGAGCATGTCAACGCCGATGATACCAGACACGTTAGCACCAGTACCAGTAACAGGACCTTCGTTACCAACATTGGTGATATAGACCTTACCGCTGCCGTTGGTACCGCCAATGATGCCAACGTATGAAGCACCGCTGATTGAGCAGGTGTTGTCGAGAACAAAGTTCTTGATGTCGGCACCGTTGCCGATAACACCAAACATACCTGCGTAGTTGCCACCGCTGATTGTCAGGTTGCTGATGGTATGGCCTTGGCCGTCGAACTGACCGGTGAATAACTTTTCTGCGCTACCGACAATAACATAGTGCTGGTTGTAGCTGGTCATGTCGATATCTGCAGTCAGACGGGCATTGCTCTTTGGATTTTCGGCTGCATAGTTGCTCCACCATGCGAGCTGTCCGGGTGTGCCAATTTCAAACCAACCATTGACGGGAGACATGTAGCCTTCCTGCATTCCTCCGCAATTGGCGCAGAAGCCGTCCACATAGCCGTGAGGCGGGAATGTTCCCGAAGCGGTGTTGCTGTATGTAATCTCATCGCCAATGGGTATGCCACCACAAGTGTAATTGGCAGCAACTGCATAAACGATGCCGCCTTCCTTTGCTATTGGCATAGGCTCTGGGTCTGCACCAATCACTTGATAGAAGCGCTCCACGCCGGTTTGACTGCCATTGAGGAGGAAAGCGAGCTTACCGTTTGCGATGTCTTCGGCATTTGTCTTGATGTATTTGCCTGCATCGGAGTTGTTGTTGTACTCATTGAGGCTGTAAACATTGTTACAGGTTATCTGGCCGTTGTTGCGGGAGATGGTATGAGAGTCGCCGCCTGCATTGTTGAGCGTTCCGAGGAAAGCACAGTTGTTATAAGTAGTAGCTCCATCTGCCCAGCCGCAGAAGCCGGCGATACATGTTGTGCCTTCTACGCCATTGACGCTACCTGCATATATACAATTGTCAACACTCTTCACGTCGTATGCGATACCGAAGAGACCGCCTGATGTGTTGTCGCCTGTCTTTTCGGTATTGATGGTAACATCAGAGAAGACATTGCGAACGAATTTCTGGCTACCATGACCGGAGATTGAGCCCACATGGTCGGCCTTTGTCTTGATTGTGCCGTGCAAGATGACGTTCTCGAAGTTGCCGATGTGGTCGGGGATAAAGCCGACGCAACGAGTGACACTCATATCAGAGAGGCCAATGGTAATGGTGTGACCTTGACCATCGAAGTTGCCCTTCACAGCGTTGGAGGAGTTGAAGATTTGCTGACCTTCAGGAGCGATGCACACGATGTCGTTTGTCACCTTCATGTTCAGCTTGAAGCCGTTATCCACGCGGTTCCATCCTTCTGCCAGATAAAGGTCGTCTGCACTCTTAATCAGAACGGCATTGCTTGCAGCATCAAACTCGAGACCGTCGAAGTTGAAGCAGCCGCAAGTGGTGCAGATGCCATACTTGTCGAAGGTGTGTGGTGTATTTACAACATTGCTGGGGGTGTTGGTATAGGTGAGGCCGTCACCCTTACCATTACAACCTGTTGCAGCAGAAGCATAAACCTGATTCTCGGTGCTACCGAATGCTACGGGAACGGGGAATGGGTCTGTGCCAATGTTCTGCACCCAGTTGATTTTGCTCTGGTCGGTGTTCAGCTGATAGCAGATGCGGCCGTCGGCGAGGTCAGCGAGAGGCACAACGGTTGTGGCGTTGTTGTTGCCCCATTGGTTGGTGACGTAGTTGTTGTAGTTGGCACCTGTAGGACGATTGTTGTAAGGGTCCGAATTATAAGTGCTCAGGTTAACAGTGCTCAGGTTGGCGCCGTTACGTGCGATGTTGGCACTGGCGCCGTTTGAGGTGTTTATGGTGCTGCCGTCGCTGACAACAAGGCAGTTGACGATGTTAATCTTGTCATTAGCCCAACCTGCGACGCCGCCGCAGTTCTCTGTAGCTGCTCCGTCGAGGTCAACCTTAACCAGACAGTTCTCGATGAGAGTACCAGAATAAGCAATACCTACCATACCGCCATCGGTTGCGTCACCTTGCTTAGAGCTGACGATGTTTACGTCAACATAGCATCCGAGGATACGACCGCTGTTCCATCCGGCAATACCTCCAGCATACGATGCATTGGTGGTGATTGTGCCTTGAACCTTCAGGTCCTTCACTACGCCATGAGTACCAATGTTGCGGAACAGTCCGGCACCATTCTCGTTCAGGGTGATGTTGTAGCTGATGGTGTGGCCTGCGCCGTCGAAGACGCCATGATAGTCGCCGTTAGTGCCGATTCTGTAATTGTCGGTGCCCTTGTCAATGTCGGCCGTCAAGATGGCATTGGCATAGAGTTCACCGCCGTTCACGAGTTCTGCGAAGGCCTTAAGGTCTGCCGCAGTACCAATCTGATAGACACCTCCCACTTCTGAAAGTGCCCACGCACTTGTGCTGACAGCACCAAGCAGAGCCGTCATGCACAGATGAATAAATTTTCTGCTCATAGAAAGTTAGATTTAGTTAATAATAATGGTTAATAGCATGTTTTATCTTTTTTTGACCAACAAAGATACACATTATTTATAATATATCGTTCAAAAGCAAGAAAAAAAACACATAAAAATTCAGTAATGACTCAAAACCGCGCCAATACGAGCTGTTCGCTTTGAGTTTTTCGGACTTCAAATCGGGTTTCCGACGGAAAATGTTGCAGTTTAAGCAAGCGCAAAAAAAGCCCCTGCGGGTTTGGCGGGGGCTTTCTTCTTGTGTCTCTTTTCGGCTTGTTGCTTTTGTTGCTTTTGTTGCCGTTTCGTCTGTCGGGGCTTTTGGTCAGAGATTTGCTATCTTCTTGAAGCCTTTCTTTGTGGCCATAATCATTTCTCTTTCCTCCATGCGTTTGAGATATACGGCACCGCCTCTTTCGTTCATGCCGCATTCCTTCATTACCTTTCGTATGTCGGTGTTCGTGAACTCTTCGGGCAGTTTGTCGAGGAGGCGGAAGAGCGCATTGTTTCTTGCCACTCGGCTTGCGGCGATGTCCTGCTTTCGGGATATAGCGTCGTTGGCTCGTGACATTTCGTTGATTTGGTCGCCGAACATGATGTACTGGTTGAGGAATGCTTCGTTTCCGAACCATCTTGCCATGGCCATGCCTTGCGTTGTCTCTTTTCCTCCTTCGAGGGCGTACATGATTTGCGATGCTCGGAAGATGGTGACTGCTGCTCTTCGGCGCAAAAGGTCGATGGCTGTGTCTCTGTGCTCTTCATCGGGGCCGCTTGCTTCCCATTCGGCAATCTTCTCTTCGTTGAAGTCGTAGGCTGCTTTTTTGGCTTTCGGCAGGGCAACGCTGATGATGTTTTCGGGCGCGGGGATGTCGATGGTGCTGCCTTTTTCGTAGAGGTCTTGCACGATGGCTGCTGCCTTGCGGTCATCCGCCGTCTCTCCTTCCCACCGCATTTCGACGTTTCTCCCGAGGTCGCGTGCCATTTCGGTAAAGAAGAAGCGCGTCATCAGCCCGTTTTCGACGTTGCTGAAATAGTTTCGCACGCTTACGTACGTGCCTGCAAAGACGAGGTTGACGAATAGTTTCACGCTTCCGGAATAGGTGAGGTAGTCTTGTCCCCACGTTGCGCCGTCGAAGGCTTTCCTGTAGATGTCGCTTTTGTCAGCCCATGCGCCGTTGCGGTTTGCGCGGCCGCTTTCGTCGATTTCTTCTGTTATGACGCAAAGGGGCTGCCCGAGGCTTGACTTTGCTCTTTCGAGCAGCATCCCGTTGGAGCTGGTGGCCGACAGCACGCGCATACATGGCGTGGGCTTGTCGGGGAGTTGCTTTGCGCCCTTCTTCTTCTCTCGCTCGCGGCTGTAGACTTCAAGTTCCTGCCGTCCTTTCTCGTCTTGTTCGAGCACTGGCTTCAAGAGCCATTCCTGCATATCTGACAGAAAGCCCTTGCCGCTTCCTGCGTGACCTGCAACCACGCACATGAAAACCGGGCGATGCTTTCTGCCATCGAGATAGCGGCTTTCAAAGCGCCCAAGCAGAGTGCCGAGCATAGGAAGGCTGGCAACAAGAGCGCTCCTGCCGTTGCGCCCATAACGCTTCCAGATATATCGCATAAGGAAGGGCATCTGCCGAGGCAGCGGGTTAAGGCGTTGAAGATATTCCTGCCGTTTGGCTTGCGTGGAAAGGTCGGGTTTCTGAATTTGGTTGATAGCATGATTGAGTTCATAAGGAAGGTTGGTGGCTCTCGTGGAATTGACAGCCGAGTGAATGGTTTGCTTAATCTCTTCTTCTGTCAGCCCCCATGACGGCACGACGCTCTGTATGTACATCGGATTGAAGTCGCAGATGTAGCGCAGTTGCCTTGCCAGGCGGTAGAGTGTGCTGTTTCTTGCGCCTTCGGGCACGTTGCCATCCTTGAAGCCGAATGTGGCCAGCAGGGCGTTGACGATGACGCTATAGGGGATGCCGTTGTAGTCGGAAGGGAAGCCGCTTTGCTTGCCCTGAACAGGAGCGGCACTTGGTGCCGCCCCTGCGTCTTTCTGTAGGATTACTTTATTCTTCTTCATTTTCTTCTTCTTCGTTTTGTTCGATGTCGTCATAGAAAAGTGCTCGCCAGTCGATATACGTCCAGTCCCTGCGCGGCACGATGAAAAAGATGCGTGCCCAATCCTTGCAGACCTCGTCGTAGCTTGTATTAAGCAGGCGGGCGAGCCTTTTCTGGTTGGCTGCAATCGTGGCGCACGTCTCGTCGCACATGGCCACGACGTGGACGCCTGTGCCGCTGGGCGAGATGTGGATGGCGACGATTTGCAGGGGTTCGCCTTTTCTCATGCCGCTGTCTTCTTCCTGCTGCATCTTCGCCCACCGCTGGGCGCGTTCTTCTGCTTCTTGTTCAGCCCAAGCCAACGCAACCATCCTGCCTCTGCCTTCGCAGATGGCGTGAAACTCGGGTTCGTGGTGGATGTCAACGTCGAGGCAGAAAAATCCCGTCGGGCTGGCATTGATGTCCTTGCGCATCTTGCCATTGAATTCCGACTGCCACGTCACGGCCGGAAGTTGCAGTTTGACGGCTTCGGACTTTTCGTTGTGCAGGCGCACTCTTTCTGTCAGCACATACACGGCTTGGCTCTCGATGAGTTCTTTGAGCAGGGAGCCTGTCAAGGGTTTCGGCTGGTTGTCTCGAGCCGAGGTGACAAAGTCACAACATGCTATTTCATTTTGCTTCATTTGTAATCCTCCTTTTCAAAAAATTGAGACATTCTTCGAAGTCGCAAGTTGCCGTGAAGGGCGTGGAGTCCTTCTCGACGCAGACACGTATGACGTAACGCTCCTTTTCGGGGTTGTACCATACGGAGCAGTTCTTACCTTTCAAGACGCGGCGGCTCTTTGGCTCCCCGCAAATGACCGTGCCGTTTTCCTCCACGAAGCTGGCCTGCTCGAAATCGGGTGTCAGCCGCAGCCGCCCCGCCACGGCACGGCTCGTCGGGAGGGAGTTGCCTTTCGTCGATAGCGAAAGGTTCACTTTTTCTACGGTTGCTTTCATGGCATTTCGTTTTTTGGTTCAATAATTCGGATGTCGTTGGCAACGTAGCCGTTGTTGAACCTGCGGGTGCGCATACGCAGCCGCACATCTGCCACCTGCCCCTGCTCAAGGCCGAGGCGCTGCCACACATCTTCGTCAACATTCGCCGTCAGATAACTCTCGCCTGTCTCGTCTTCAAAGCCAAGCAGGATGGTTCTGGAAGCCCAGGGCTTGCCTGTCGATTGGGAAATGCCGCTCCGGACATCCCCCACCGTAATAATTTTCACATTTTGAAATTTCATAATCCTGTACGTTAAAAAAGTTAATACTATGATGATTGTCGACTTTCATCGGTGCAAAGGTAAGGCGATGGCAAAGAAGAAAAAAATAAATCATCCCTGCATTTTCCATCACGTTTATAAATGTAGGGAAAATGCAGGGAAGCGAGTGCAACAAAGGCAACAAAGGCAACATGCCGGAAAAAGACACGTAAGTCGCTATCACTTATATAATTAGTAAGAATTACTATTAATTATATATATCAATAGGGCAGCCTATGTCTCGAAAATAAATGTTGAAAATGTTGCGTATGTTGCAATTTTTACGTACCTTTGCACCATGATTTGGAACCCAATTAAATACTGGCGGCTGAAGCGTCTCTGCCGCAACCACGCCAAGAGCCTCGGATTTGCTTATGAATTCGACATGGCTTGCGGTCTCTTCGGAGACCCCATCGAGGCACTCATTGAGTGGGACTTACTAAACAACGACATAATTATGAAGATAAAAGCAGAGTATAACTCGCTGATTGACATTGAGTTACCCCCCCCCCCCGAGGAGCAAGCACAGTAGTTTCCATCGACAGCGTCGGCCTTACCATCCGCATAAGCGAGCGCCCCGCCCAGCCGACGCAGCCTAACAGGCACCCCTCGCGCTTCGACAGCTTCATCATCGACAGCGCACAGGCAGAAGCCACAAAACAGCGCCTGCACCAGTTCATCGACGGCAAATCGCCAAAAACATGCGCACTCACCATCCTGGCAGCCATTTCCGCCGGGATGCTGACCCAGCCCACCTTCGCGGCACTGCGCGGAGAATTCCCCGAAATAGGCGTAAGAACAAACTACACCTATTACCTTGAAAGAGCCAAAAACTACGGCAGCGACATCGCTGCCATAGTCAAAAACCTCTGAAACATCCCTACATTTTCCCTACATTTCTAAACGTGAGGGAGAATGTAGGGATTTTTTGTTTGCTTTCGCCCCGTTTCCGCCGTATCTTTGCAGCGTGGAAAGGAAACAAACTTCGCGTGCGAAATCGGCCGACAACACGCAGGTAAAAGCCAAACCACACACGTGAAGTCAAACAACCAAAAGCAAAACAAACTCCAAAAACCCCTAACCCCTAATCCCTAACAACTATGATTAAATACAGCATTGTCATCATGTCCACCACTCCCGGAACGAAGAAGGAGGACATCACCGAAACCAAAGCCTACGGCACCGCCCAGGTTCACGAGGTTCTCGACCTCAACAAGTTCGCCAAGCACATCTCCGACCACGGCTGCACCTACGACCGCGCCGACATCCAAGCCGTCCTCACCAAAGCCGTTGACTGCCTTCGCGAGCAGCTGCTTCTCGGCAACAAGGTCAACCTCGGCGAACTGGGCAGCTTCCACGTGGAGCTCAACACCGAAGGCGCTACGGTACCCGACGAGTTCACCGCAGCCAACATCAAGGAAGTCAACGTCCGCTTCACGCCCGGAAAGTCCTTCAAGAACCTCCGACAGGACGCAACATTCCAGCTCGTTCCCGGACGCGCTGCCATCAGCGACGCCATCGAGGTCATCAAGAACGAAGATACCATCCACGGCCTTGAGTAAACCATGACACGAGGAGAACGCAACAACAACCCGCTGAACATTCGGCGGGTTGTTGGTACCCATTGGCGAGGAGAGACAGAACGCGCGGGAGAACAAGAGTTCGTCACATTCAGCTCCGTTGCATGGGGGCTGCGAGCCGCATTCCAAATCTTAAAAACCTATAGAGACAAATACAAAGCCGTATGCATAGAAGATATAATTCGTCGATGGGCGCCGCCGAGCGAAAACGACACCAACGCATACATATATCACGTATGCAAAGCCACAGGGTTCGGAGGAAAAGAAAGGCTCACCGAAAGCGAATGGCCAGCGCTCGTCAAAGCAATGGCATGGGTGGAAAGCCGTATGGATATTGCCGACGAGACCATGAAGCTAAGCTTCGAATTGTATTCGCGACTGAAAAACAACAAGACAACGAAATAAACACCATGGACAAGAAAAAACTACTCGACGTGCTGCTGAAAGTCATCGTAGCAGCCATCACAGCAGCCCTCACCGCCCTCGGCACTACGAGCTGCATGGGTCGGGGACCAATTGAAGCACTCTCGATGCTCTGACCAAAAGCCCCGACAGACGAAACGGCAACAAAAGCAACAAAAGCAACAAGCCGAAAAGAGACACAAGAAGAAGCCCCCGCAAAACCCGCAGGGGCTTTTTTGTAAATGCACGCTTTTTTTTTGGCATGACTGTTTGGCGAAACGAATCATTGGCTCTGCAGGCCGGCTTTCGCGGACAGAAACAGTTTGCTGTCTGCTCTGGCATGAATTCTACTGTCTATTCCGGGTTTATTCAGACGATGTTTCCCTTCGCAAATCATTTTTGTGACTATTTATCTTCAAAATGTTTGTCCGTTTGATTATTTTTCTTTAATTTTGCGATGAAATGGAGCCGGTTGGCGCCCAGCCGGACGCATCTCCCCGAAACTGACAACTGAAATAAGAACATGAAACTGACATCTTTCAAAATCCGAGCAGCTTTTCTGCTTGTTTTCCTTGCCTTAGCGATGGCGGCATCGAGCGAAACAGAGTATGCGCCGATACTGCGCAGTGCCGATTGGGGCTGGCAGAACATAGGCGGGGTGGATTACGGCAAGGCCAGCTTCCCCGACCTCTACGGCAATGCCCAGACGGTTTCGATTGCCAGATACTCCGATTGTTCGTTGGCAACTTCGCTCTACGTCAAGGAGCGCTCTCGTCAGGGAACCAACAGCCTTGCTGCCGAAGCGGGAGCAACGGCTGCCATCAACGGCAGTTATTTCAACATGACCTCCCTCACGTCGACGACGGCGATTTGGGTTGGCGGCAAGGAGATTGCCACCACTGCGCCCGAAGAGTTCGCACGCTGCAACGGCATCCTGGGCTTCAAGGACGGCTCGTTCGAGATAGTGCCATACGGCGCTTCCACCACGTCGGCTCAGCTTGCGGCATGGGGGAGGAAGTACGACAGCTTCGTCGTGGCCGGACCCATCATCCGCCGCGGAGGGCAGAGCATGGATGCCAACATCGGCGGAGAAGGCTTCTATGGTCCTCATCCGCGCACGATGCTCGGCAAGTGTGCCGACGGCACGGTGTATATGGTGGTGATGGAAGGCCGCACAGACGGGGCTTTAGGCTTCTCGATGGATAATATGGTGGCGCTTGCGGAAGACCTTGGCATGACGGATGCCATCAACCTCGACGGTGGCGGCTCGTCAACCCTCTGGGTGACTGGCGCCGGCATCGTCAACCGACTTAGCGGCGGCTCGAGCCGCAATGTGCCGGACATCATCATCGCCACTTCCAGAACCCATGAGCACAGCTACGAGAACGGCTTCTGCACCTGCGATACGGCTCCATACGAACCTGCCAGTCAGGACGACGAGGGCTACTACGAGATAGACAATGGCGGCAAACTCTTCTGGTTGGCACAACTGGTGAACAACGGCTATGCTTCGGCTGGCGCAAGGCTGACGGCCGACATCGACCTCGAGAACCGTTCCTGGACCCCGATGGGCAGCAACGCCTACAAGCACAGCGGCGAGTTCGACGGCCAGAACCATAGCATCAAGAACCTCAAAATCGTGACAGATGCATCAACGCTTTGCTCGGCATTCATCGGCTACCATAACGGCACGAAGGACATCCGGGGCTTCAAGATTTACGGTTCCGTGACCGCTTCCGGTACGTCGATAGACCATTTCGCAGCCGGCGTGGTAGGCTTCTCGTCAGGCAATCACAAGATACAGGACATCAGGTGCTCGGTGGACATCATCAATCCTGCCACCAGCCAGGTGTCGCTCCGTATGGCAGGCATCGTGGTCGAGGCGGAGTCGTGCACCATCAACCGTTGCGTGTACGACGGCACCATCAAGGGGGCAGCCACGAATCTGCAGGTGGCAGGCATCCTGGGCTGGCCTAATGCCGACAACACGACGGTAAGCAACTGCCTTTTCACCGGCTCGCTCATCTCAACAGGCACCGGTACAGGCAGTGCCTATCTGGGCGGCATCGTGGGCTACAGCAGTAGTGCGAGGAGCGGACTGAGCTTTGTCAACAACTTGAGCATAGGCCACATCAGCAGTCCGAAGAGCGCAACCCGAACAGGCGCTCTCGTGGGCAACAACACGTCCGCCATCACAACCTTCTCCAACAACTACATACTCGAGGGCCTGCCTGTCACGGGCAGCTCAACGTCCTCGACAAGGATTCCATCCGTAACAGAAGTAACCGCAGACCAACTTACCGACGGCACTTTGCCTGCAAAGCTTGATGCCTACAACTGGACGCAAGGCACCAAACATCCTGAACCAAAGGACAACGAGGGAACGCCCACCGACGACGACTTGACAGTGAACGGCATCAAATACGAGATTACTGGCACCAAGACCGCCTCCGTGACTTATCCCAATAAGGAGCAGCCATCGGCGGACAACCCCTGTTCCTATAGCGGAGAAGTGACAATCCCTGAAACTGTTACAATCAAGGGCAAGACCTATGACGTGACAGCCATCGGCGACTATGCCTTCCATTTTGCAAACATCACAGCGCTCAACCTTCCCGAAGGTATTACGAAACTCGGCTATAAAGCCATTTATCAGACACAACTGAC
>CAMKTM010000060.1 GCA_946415695.1 uncultured Prevotellaceae bacterium
GAGTACATTGCCACGACAACATCAATGAAGGACGGCGACAGCAATGACAATGTTCCCTACATCAACACAGGCTATGTACACAAGGCCAACACAAAGATTGAAATGGAGTGTGCCATAACTGCGGAGCAAAAAAACTGGGAAGCTCTCTTCGGTACCCGAAATGGTGACGGTAACACGACAAACGGAGCGTTTGTCTTCTTCTGGAGAACGAACGGAAGTAATGTTGGCTGTTATAATAGAGGTGATGGAGAAAAAGCTGGTAGTAATTCTATTCCTAAAGATGTGCGCATAAAAGTGCTTGCCAACCCGGGTTCCGTTACAATTAAAAAGGTAAGTGATAACTCCGATGTTACCACTATTAGCACTCCAGAAGCAAAAGCATCAGTTGGCGCATCTCACAAGCCAATCTATATCTTTGACACGAATACCACTGGTAGTGAAGGTCTGCACCCCGACGGAAGCCGTAGCTACATGAAACTCTACAACTTCAGAATATACGAGGGCGATGACCTCGTACATTACTATGTCCCTGTAAAGCGGGACAACGATAACAAGCCGGGATTGTATGACTTGAAGACGGGTTCTTTTGTCACTTCTGAAACTTCCAAGAACTTTGACGCTAGTACTACTGTTCAGACCTTTACCACATGGAGCACTGGCGACGCTATCCTGCCTTCTATTAAGTATGGCGGCTCATATAGTGCTTATACCTGGGCAAAAGATTTAGGACATGGTTGGGCAGATGCGGATTTTAACAAAATAGCAGGCACTCCGGCGGAAATTAGCGGGAAGAAGTGGTATGAAACGGACTATGCGCCAAGTTCTGAATGGCAACTTGGGAACAGCGTCTTGCCAAACAGTTGGTCATCAAACATGGGTGATATCTATGTGCGACGCCAATTTATTATAGCAAATAATGCATCGCTTCCTAGCACTGTCTATATGCCTGCGCCGCACGACGACGCGCCTTGCGAATACTATATCAATGGCACGCTTGTATGGAGCCGCACGGGCGATGAACTAGCTATCGGTGCAGATGCTACAGAGAAATATGGGAAAGTAAATGGTTGGTATGAAGGTGAAGTGATACGTCTGACTGACGAGCAGAAAGCACTTATCAAGACAGATGGCACCGTGAATGTGTTTGCTTTCCATGTCCACCAGAACTGGGGTGGGCGTTATGCCGATGGTGGTCTTTATGGTGATGCTGGTACTGACGGCACACCATCAAAGCAGTTCAAAGACAATTACCCTGAAATTGATGCCCTTATTTCTCTCTGCGAGGCAGAAAACACTACCAGTGATGCAGCATTCCAAACTGCAATTAACAATGCAAAGGCACATCAGAATATGTTGCAGAACACAACTAATCGTTTCAACGACCTTGTTGTCGCCCGCAAGCGTCATAACGCAGAAAAAGTTGTTGAGGAGTTTATAGGTACAGCTCCAGCGGCTGACCTAGAATGTTATCTTTATAATGTGGGCGAGAAGAAATTTCTTTGCGGCGGCAACAATTGGGGCACCCATGCATCGCTTGGATTTGCAGCACATTTTGTAACTCTGCGTCAAGTAGAAGGGGGGTATAAAATCCAAACACATTTGCCTAATGGCACTGAAGGAACTAACGATTTCCTTGGCGAAAACGGTTATGTGGATGTTACCACAGGCTCTGTATGGCAATTTGTTAATATTGATGGTAACTATAATATAAAGCTAGCTTCGGACAACACTCGCCTTTTAGGCTACGAGTCGCCTACGGTCAATCAGATATCTACCAATTGCAAAACAACAACAGGTGCTACTAACCAATGGAAGCTTGTCACCAAAGCGGAACGTGATGCTCTGCTCGTCAATGCAACACCAGACAACCCGGTAGATGCTACCTATTATATAGACAATCCAGGCTTTGACCAGCGTTGGTCAATCAGTAACTGGACGTTGTCAGAAGATATGGCTGTTAATAATCGTGGTCAAGAAAAGAGCGATTTTGTAGTATCAGGGTGGAATGAGACGGGTGATGGTCTTACAGCAGAAGTCTTTAAGATTGAACAGGTGATAACAGGTCTTATGCCTGGTCTCTATGAGGTGGGCGTACAAGCATGTTACCGTCATGGCGGTGATAGTGAGGATGATGGTGAGAGTTATGCCAAACTCTTTGCAAACAATGAGGAGACGATAATTAAAGGCGTAAAAGCTGAGATAAATAAAATTCCCCAATATACGACACTTGGCACTGATGAAAAGGCGATAGAAGCCTTCCAGACAGGTTTATATAAGAATAAGGTTCGGGTGGCAGTTGGCTCAGATGGCGAACTTACCATCGGCGTGAAGCGTGATGCTGCCGACTTCATACCATACGACTGGCTTGCCGCCGATAACTTCCGCCTGACTTATCTCGGTCCTACATCTGAGTCTGTTACTGTTACCAGCGCCGGCTATGCCACCTATTGCAGCGAGAATGCTCTTGACTTCACAAGCACAGACATCAAGGCTTACGTTGGAACGAAGACTGGCGACAAGCTGACTTTCACTCCTGCCACTCAGGTTCCTGCCAATACTGGCTTGCTGCTTGTTTATAATGGCGGTAAGACGGAGGATGTGCCCGTCATTGCTTCTGCTTCAGCCGTAGAAGGCAACTGCCTCGTCGGTGTGAACGAAGAGACAACTATAGATGGCAACGACTATATCCTGAATAAGGTTAATGACGGTGTAGGCTTCTACAAGGCCGGCTCATTCACAACGCTCGGTGCCCACAAGGCATACATTCCCGCTGCTGTTGGTGGCAGCGTGAAGGGCTTCGTCATCAGTCTCGACGATGATGCCACCGCTATTGAAATGGTCAATGGTCAATCTTCAATGGTCAATGGCTCCATCTACAATCTCGCTGGTCAGCGCTTGAGCAAGACACAGAAGGGCATCAACATCGTGAACGGAAAGAAAGTACTATTTTAAATGAAGAATGAAGAGTGAAGAGTGAAGAATTTGCTACCCCACTGATTGTTCACTTTTCACTCTTCCTCCAGAAAAGAGTAAATTACCAAATTACTAAATAGAACATCAATAGTACATTGTAAATCGTCAAATAGTAAATTATTATGATGAAACAGACATATATCACACCGGCAATGCTGGAAGTTCGCCTGGGAACCGTAAACATCATCTGCGGTTCAGACCTTCGCAAGGAAGGCGACAACGTAGTAGGATCAGTCTATAACACCAATGCCACAGGTGCTGGCCTGAGCAAGGAGAGCAAGAACATCTGGGACGAGGAGTGGTAAACACCCTCTCCCCCAGCCCTCACCTAAAGGGAAGGGGAAGATAACAAAAGCACAGAGGCAGGGAACGCATCCCTTGCCTCTGTGCTTTTTCTTTAGGAAAAGTTTTGTGGTTTAGGGAAGAAAAAGTTCGCATTATTTGCGAATGTCCAAAAATAAAATTACCTTTGCATTGGATTTAAGCATAGGTAATGGACATAAAGTTTGAGAAGGACTATTTAAGGGAGTTGTTTTATGACGGAGTTACAAAAGACAAGCACCACCGCTTCCAACCAGATATTGTGAAGAAGTATGTCCGTGTGGTTAATATCTTGGATTCTGTGGAAAAGGCAGCAGACTTGTTTCGTTACCGGTCTTTGCGTTACGAAAAATTGGTTGGCAACAAAAAGGGATTGGAGTCCGTTAGAGTGAATGACCAATATAGAGTTGAGTTCCGTACATCAGAAGATGAAGGTATAACAATTTGTAGCATTGAAGAATTGTCGAATCATTATAAATAAAGCACATAGGAGGGCACATAAAAATGGGAAACTTAGGTTATGGCGCATATCCCACACATCCAGGGGAAGTGCTAAAAGACGAAATTGAGGAGCGGGGCATCAGCCAACGTCAGCTTGCAGAAAGTGTGGGATTGACCTATTCCGTGGTCAATGAAATATTGAATGCACATCGTCCTCTAACACCCAAAACGGCTTTGATGTTTGAGGCAGCATTGGATGTGCCTGCAGATTCCTTGATGTATTTGCAGACAAAATATAATATGCAGACAGCTCGCAAGGATTCGTCGCTTCTTGATATAGTAAACAATATCCGAAAGGTTGCGGCTCTATTCTAAACGCGGATAGCCGATAGGGTGGAAACAGCTCACCTTATTATGTATTGCCCCCGAATGTCAGCAAAAGACATTCGGGGGCAATGATGTATGTGTGATGTGGTTTACTTCAGCACGCCGAGTTCTTTTCCGACCTTGATGAAGGCGGCGATGCACTTGTCGAGGTGTTCGCGCTTGTGGCCGGCGGAGAGCTGGACGCGGATGCGGGCTTCGCCTTTCGGCACGACGGGGTAATAGAAGCCGGTGACGTAGATGCCTTCTTCCTGCATCTTGGCAGCGAAGACCTGCGAGAGCTTTGCATCGTAAAGCATCACGGCGCAGATGGCGCTCTGCGTTGGCTTGATGTCGAAGCCTGCTGCCATCATCTTGTCGCGGAAGTAGTTAACGTTCTCCACGAGGCGGTCGTGCAGTTCGTTGCTTTCCTTGAGCATCTTGAACACTTCGAGCGAAGCGCCGATGATGCAAGGAGCGAGTGAGTTGGAGAAGAGGTAGGGGCGTGAACGCTGACGCAACAGGTCGATAATCTCCTTGCGACCTGTGGTGAAGCCGCCCAATGCGCCGCCAAAGGCTTTGCCCAGCGTGCCGGTATAGATGTCAACACGTCCGTAGGTGTCAGTCAGTTCGCTGACGCCGTGACCCGTCTTGCCTACTACGCCTGCCGAATGGCTTTCGTCAACCATGACGAGCGCATCGTACTTCTCTGCGAGGTCGCAAATCTTGTCCATCGGAGCGACGTTGCCGTCCATGGAGAAGACGCCGTCGGTGACGATGATGCGGAAGCGCTGAGCCTGTGCCTCTTGCAGGCACTTCTCCAGTTCCTCCATGTTGGCGTTGGCATAGCGATAGCGTTTTGCCTTGCAGAGGCGTACGCCGTCGATGATGCTGGCGTGGTTGAGGGCATCGCTGATGATGGCGTCCTCCTCGGTGAAGAGGGGCTCGAAGACGCCGCCGTTGGCATCGAAGCAAGCGGCATAGAGGATGGTGTCCTCTGTGTGGAAGTAGTCGCTGATGGCAGTCTCGAGCTGTTTGTGGATGTCCTGTGTGCCGCAGATGAAGCGTACACTCGACATGCCGAAGCCCCTTTCTGCCATCATCTTTGTTGCGCCCTCGATGAGGCGCGGATGGTCGGAGAGGCCGAGATAGTTGTTGGCGCAGAAGTTCAGGACTTCTTTGCCCTTCACTTGAATGGCAGCTCGCTGTGGGCTTTCGATGAGACGCTCCTCTTTGTAGAGTCCTGCTTCGCGAATCTCAGCGAGCGTCTGGCTGAGATGCTGTTTCATTTTTCCGTACATAATTCTGTTGGTTGTTTAGTTGTTGTTTCTTATGGCGTTATTACGTTATTTCGTTATGACGTTATAACGAGCTAAGGTCATTTCGCTTTGCAAAGATACGAAATAATTATGAATTTCGAATAATGAAAGATGAATTATTTCAGGTGTATGTCGATGGGGATGCTGACTTTGACGCAGAAGTTCCTTCCCATTGCCGAGATGCCTTGCCTGCCTGTCAGTGGATTTGTGCCGACGTACTTCAGCCGTGAGAGGTGCGGCTGATAGACCTTGTCGAAGAGGTTCTGGCAGGAGAGTGTGAGTTCGATGCAGTTGTGACCGAAGATGTGGAGGTCGGTACCGGCGGAGAGGTTGAAGATGGCATAGCCGGGAGTGGCGGTCTCTGTGTCATCTACGCCGTAGAACTTGCTCTGCTTGAAGTTGTACTCCATGCCGGCACTGAGGAAGGTGCGTCGCAAGTGTCCTCGTGCGAAGGTGGGGAACTCGTAGCGGATGTTGCTTGTCCAGCGCGGTGCAGGCATCATGGGCAGGTTCTTTGCCTCTGCCGGCTGATGAATCTGTACGCCACGCACAAAGCAGAAGTCGTTCTCGATGTGTAGCGGGTCGATGGGGTGCACGTCGATTGACACTTCTCCTCCCATGAGCCGTGCGTCGCCCTGACGGTACTGGTAGGTGCGGTAGCCGTCGGTCTCGAATGGCAGGCGGGCGAGGAAGATGTAGTCGTCTATCCAGTTGCAGAAGAGCGCGGCCTGAAGGCTGACGTAGTGCGACGTGTAGTCGAGGCCGAGGTCTATCTGTGTGCTCTTCTCTGCCTTGAGGTCTGTGTTGCCCAGCTCGTACTGTATGCTGCCTTCGTGCACGCCGTTGGAGGAAAGTTCGCTGACGGTTGGTGCTCGGAAGCCACGTGCGGCGTTGAGGCGCAGGTTGAGTTTGTCGGTCACGTTCCACACGGCGCCGAGGCTACCCGTCACGCCGGTGAAGTTCTTCTTCAATGCCTCGAAACGAGGTTCGCCGTCCTCTTCCAGTGCTGAGGTGTTGAGGTGCCGGTTGTCGATGCGTGCGCCGCCGGAGAAGTGCCACTGCCGCCATTCCCATTCCGCTGTGGCGAAGAAGCCGAAGTCGAAGAGGCGGTAGTCGGGGATGAGGTATTCTTCGCCCCCATTGATGTTCCTCTGCCACATGCCGCCGATGCCTGTGGATAGCTTCCAGTCGTGCGGCAACGTGTGGAGGTACTTGATGTCGTAGTTGACGGTGTGCAGCCTCATGGCAAGTTCGGGCTCCGCATCCTCTTCAAATTCTCGGCGGTAGTTCTGCTGATAGCCCACGATGGCTTTGAGTGTGCCAGGTCCGAAGTACCAGGCATTGTCGCTGACGGCCTTCGTGTGCTGCACTTTCTGAAAGGGCGACACGGTTCGGTAACTGTGACCGTCTTCCTTGACCATTGGCCATTCGTCGCTAATCATTCCCGGGGTGAAGTTGATGTGCGAGAAGCGCAGCCATGTGTGTCCCCATTTTCTGTTGAGTCCGAGCATGCCCTGCACGTCGCGTTCCTTGAAGCGCGAGCCGGGGACATAGCCGTCAGCGCGGTTCTTGTAGTTGTGCGCCGCCTTGTCGAGGAAGTGCCAGTTCCAGAGCCAGCCGTCGATGTTGCCAGCGACCCCGACACGATAGTCGTAGAGGCCGTTGTTCGTCTGGTACTGGCTGCCGACCTTCACCTGCATCGTGCCTTCCTCGAGCGGATTTTCGGGATGCAGTATCATCACACCGGCGATGGCGTCGCTGCCGTACATGAGCGAGGCAGGCCCCTTGAGGACTTCTACGGAATGTACGCCTTCCTCATCGACTTCCAGTCCGTGCTCGTCGCCCCATTGCTGTCCTTCCTGACGGATGCCTTGGTCCACGACGACGACGCGGTTGTAGCCGAGGCCTCGGATGACGGGCTTCGAGATGCCCGCCCCCGTGCTTATCTGCGAGAGGCCGGGCAGATGGCCGACGGCATCGACGATGTTCGTGCTGACGGAGTAGTGCAGTTGTTTAGGCGAGACCACCATGAAGGGCGAGGCTGCATCCTTCAGTCGCTGCACTCCGGCTATGCCTTGCACGGTCACTTCGCTCAGGATGGCTTCCTTCGTGGGGTTGATACTGTCCTCCAGGCAATCGCTGTGCTGGTGGACTTGTGCCGAAATGGTTTGGGAGACGGCACAGAGGCAGGCTCCTATATATATAATAATGTGTCTCATGTTGTCTGTGTGTATATGTATATGAATCATGTATTCCCTGCTGTGCACAGTGAGGCGGCACGGCAGACGAAAAGAATAGGGGAAAAGAAAAGTTGAAAAGGGGAAAAGGTGAAAAATTGAAAAGGGGAAATGGTGATAGGCTATAGTGCAGAATGCTTTTTCCCCTTTTCAATTTTTCACTTTTTCTTCATAGGTGGTGCACGAAGGCAGACAATGCCACAAGTGTTCAGGCAGACGGCCTGGCTTAGCCGCTCGCGTACAATCCTCTTTGGGGAGAGGAAAAGAACTACTGCGCCGGCAGCCGCGGCAACGTATGTCAGCGTCAGGATTTGGCAGAGCACGCATTGGTGCAGCTCGCCCGTGAACTGCGACAGGTGGCCGTGGCATTGGTGCTGCACGCATTCCGAGCACGCCGTCTCGCTGGCATCCCCAAGTTCGTGGATGTGGAGCGACGAGATGAGGAGCATCGGCAGATACACTGCCAGCAGCAACCACGAGTAAAGTTTTCTCTTCGTCAGTGAGTTCACAACTGCAAAATTACGAAAATAAAGTGATATGAGAAGTGCAGAAAGCGAAAAAATACGAGAAAAAACGATAATAAAGCGAAACTATGAATTGCGAATTATGAATTGTGAATTAAAAATCGTAACTTTGTGGTCGCTAAAACGAAAAACAACATTTAAACCAATGAAGAACATCCTTATTATCGGCTCAACAGGACAGATTGGTTCTGAGCTGACTATGCATCTTAGAAGTATTTACGGTAACGAACACGTAGTGGCAGGCTACATCCCTGGCGCTGAACCAAAGGGTGAGCTCTTGGAGAGCGGCCCATGTGCGTTTGCCGATGTTGTCAATGCTGAAAGCATTGCCGATGCGGTGAAGAAGCACAACATCGACACCATCTATAACCTTGCGGCTCTGCTCTCCGTCGTGGCAGAGTCGAAGCCCCGTCTGGCTTGGAAGATAGGCATCGACGGCCTTTGGAACATCCTGGAGATTGCCCGCGAGAACCAGTGCGCCGTCTTCACGCCCAGCTCCATCGGCTCGTTTGGCCTTGAGACACCGCACGATATGACGCCGCAGGACACTGTGCAGCGTCCGCGCACCATCTATGGCGTCTCGAAGGTGACGACAGAGTTGCTCAGCGACTGGTTCTTCCACAAGTATGGCGTCGATACGCGCAGCGTCCGCTTCCCGGGCATCATCTCCTACGTCACACCTCCCGGCGGCGGCACCACTGACTATGCAGTCGATATCTATTACTATGCCGTGCGCGGCGAACGCTTCACCTGCCCCATCAAGGCCGGCACGCACATGGACATGATGTATATGCCCGATGCGCTCCATGCCGCAACAATGCTGATGGAGGCCGACCCCTCGCGCCTCGTCCACCGCAACGGCTTCAACATTGCAGCCATGAGCTTCGACCCCGAAATGATCTACCAGAACATCAGGAAGTATAAGCCGGAGTTTGAGATGGTCTATGACGTTGACCCGCTCAAGCAGTCCATCGCCGAGTCGTGGCCCGACATGATGGACGACACGTGCGCCCGCCAGGAATGGGACTGGAAGCACGAGTTCAACCTCGATGACATGACGAAGGACATGCTCGAGAAACTCGCAAAAAAACTGCTGTAATATAGGCCTGAAGGTTATTAACTCCTAAAACATATAATACATAACAACGGATTACACGGATTTCACGGAATTCCTTCTTCGCTGATTATCAGCGTTGCAAGAATCCGTGAAATCCGTGTAATCCGTTGTTTTTTTTGATTATGTCGCAGTATGTCGCTGCCTCTTTTTCCTTGCTGTTGTTTTCCATCTCGTTAACCCTGTTCTTTGCAAGTACATGACCATGCAATTGCATGGTCATGTACTTGCAATTGCATGGTCACGACCATGCAATAAACACGCCGTGCCTTCTGACTTGCTTCGATGTGGCGGATAACGAGTAATTTCGTTGGCCGTCTTGCTTATAATTCAAAAATTATGCGTAATTTTGTGGCGAAATAACTAATTCACGATTTGTAAACCATAAAAATCAAACAGAATGAAAAGAATTTCTACTTGTTTATTGACATTGCTGGCGTCGCTGTTCGGTTGGGCCGGCAACGTGGAGGTTGATGGCATTTACTATGAGCTGAACTACCCCGAAAAGACTGCTTCCGTAACTTACAACATGGTGGTCTCTGGCAACTATGAAACGTATTCGGGCGACGTGGTTATTCCCGAGAAGATAACCTACAACGGTGATGAGTTCGTCGTCACAGAGATTGGCCCGCAGGCCTTCCTCACCAGTAAGAATCTGACCAGCGTTGTCATTCCCGAAACCGTGACCCGGATTCAAGCCAACGCCTTCGGCAGGTGCACCGGACTCACCTCCATCGACATCCCCAACAGCGTCAAGAAGTTCGGCGGATTCGTCTTTTCTGGCTGCACCAAGCTGAAGACGGTGCATCTGGGCAATGGCATTAAGGAACTCGGCGGTCGCATCTTCCAGGGATGCACGAAACTTGAGTCGATAAACCTTCCGGAAGGACTGGAGGCCATCGACGACTTTGCCTTCGAGGTGTGCCGCTCCTTGCCGTCCATCGAAATCCCGTCAACAGTCTCGCAGATTGCTTCGGGCGTCTTCCGTGCCTGCGATGCGCTGGTGACCATGCGTGTGTCGCCCGACAACCCCTGGTTTGACTCGCGCGAGGACTGCAATGCCATCATCAAGACAGCTACCAACGAGCTGGTGGCAGGCTGCCACACAACCGTTATCCCTAATACCGTCACCTCCATCGGCGAAATGGCTTTCAAGGAAATCCGTGGACAGGGTTCCCTCACCATTCCCGGAAATGTGAAGTCCATCGGCTATTCTGCCTTCTCACAGACAACAATTTCCGACCTTACCCTCTGCGAAGGCGTCAAGACCATTGACAACTATGCATTCTACAACAACGACGCTATGATCTCCGTCAGTTTGCCGTCAACCCTTACTAGTATCGGCGAGTATGGCTTCGACGACTGTATGCATCTGAACGAAGTGAAAGCATACATGCCAGAACCCTTCTCACTGATCGGAACGGTTTTTGGCAGGAATGCAGGAACGTGTGTGCTCTATGTGCCCCAAGGAACGCGCGACGCATACATCGAATGCGGCTGGAATGAGAATCTTTTCGGAGGCGGCATCGTAGAAATGGATGACGAGACAGGTATCAGCAGTGCCGCAGGAACAGACGTGCTTCGCTCCTCCGTGCGCAAAGTCATCGAGAGCAATCGCGTCACCATCGTCACGCCCGACAACCGCAAGTACTCCACCAGCGGCCGCGAAATAAAGTGAATACCTTATCCCTAATCGGTCATTAGGCCAACACTTTGTTATTTTCGTTCTCTCCTTGCTGTCCGGGCAAATCGTACTGATAGCTTTGCTGCTGTGTAAAGTCAGTTTGCATCTTAAGCCTGGAAGGCTTCACTTTGATGAAACCGGCTTTGCCGCCTGACCGAAGGGAAGAACCGGGGGCGAAGCCCTCGGACGGAACATAGAGACCACCTCATTCGCTCCTGCCTGGAAGGCAGTACCCCAGCGTCTCATAGTACTGCCCTCCAGGCAGCGGGGAGCCGGTTGCCCGCTGATTTCACCATCTCCTGCTCCCTCCTAACCATCGGCATTTAGAACAAAATGTGATTGGCAGGGGCTTTCAGGCCTTTTAAGCCGAATTCCCCGGACAGCATTATTAGTTTTAACGTAAGTTCTTCGGCAAGCCTCAGGCGCAGGCGGAACGACGAAATTCATTATTGGGATGATTCTGACGAGGCACGCTCTTATTTCAATAAAGGCGTGCCTCGTTGGCAATAAAGGCACGCTCTTATTTCAATAAAGGCGTGCCTCGTTCTCGGCGCTCTAGCGCCAAGGCGCGCTTTTAATGCGCGGTCGTTGGGACGACGTGTGACGACTCCTTTTCCGTCGAACTCACGTAGTATTAATTTTTATTGTTGTCCGGAAATTATTTCATCATAACGTGAATCCGTTGTCGTTAATGTTGACGAGTTCCTTTCGTTAATTGACTTCTATCAGCACCTCGGAGAGGGTGGGGTGGATGTGGACTGTCTCGCGCAACTGGCGGAGCGTGGCGCCGAGCGTGATGAAGGCCGTCAC
>CAMKTM010000061.1 GCA_946415695.1 uncultured Prevotellaceae bacterium
AGACGCTCAAGAGCCTTTGCCTCGAGATGGACCAACGCTACGACCTCCTGAAGAAAGCCCACGCCAAGAACGTCAAGGAATACAACCAAAAGTTCCGCAACCGCCAGCTCAATCCGCAGAACGGCCACCGCTACATGCCCTACATCGTGGTGGTCATCGACGAGTTCGGCGACCTCATTATGACAGCAGGCAAGGAGATAGAGCTCCCCATTGCACGCATCGCACAACTGGCACGTGCCGTCGGCATACACATGATTATCGCAACCCAGCGACCCACCACCAACATCATCACCGGCACCATCAAGGCCAACTTCCCAGCCCGCATGGCTTTCAAGGTCATGGCTGGCATCGATAGCAAGACCATCCTCGACCGTACAGGCGCCAACCAGCTTGTCGGCAAGGGCGACATGCTCCTAATGAGCGGCACGGAACCCGTCCGCATTCAGTGCGCCTTCGTCGATACGCCAGAAGTGGAAGCCATCGTTCACCATATAGCCTGCCAGCAAAGCTATTCCGCTCCCTATCCACTGCCGGAAGTACCGCTCGAGGGAGACGAAGAAGGAGGCATTGCCGATGTGGACATGACGCATCTCGACCCGATGTTCGAGGATGCCGCACGCATGATTGTCAGCGAGCAGAATGGCAGCACAAGTATGATACAGCGCAAGTTCTCCATCGGCTACAACCGAGCAGGCCGCCTCATGGACCAGCTCGAGAAAGCGGGCATCGTAGGCCCCGCCAAAGGCAGCAAACCACGAGAAGTGCTCTGCGTCAGCGAAGAGCAGTTGATGATGATAATTGACAACCTTCGGTAATTAACGATTGACCATTTACAATTTACATTTTTATGAAACGCTTCATACTACTTTTAATTCTTCACTCTTCACTCTTCACTCTTCACTTAGCATCAGCTCAAGATGCCATGAAGGTGCTCGACATCACAGCCGAACACATCCGCAATGCCGGCAACGTGAAGATTGAATACAAGGCAGGCATCTTTGCCGGAGCAATGGAAAAGTCCTCATCTTCCGGCACAATGTGGCTGCAGGAAAGCAAGATAAAGCTCGATTCAGACGACATTAAAACTTGGTATAACGGCAAGACACGCTGGTGCTATGTGCCAAGCGCAAACGAGGTGAGCATCGACGAACCAACTAAGAAGGAAATGGCCGCAATGAACCCCTACACCTTTATGAACATCTACAAAAAAGGCTTCAAGATGAGCGTCAAGGAGACCGTCCTGCGAGGCGAAGCAGTCTATGAGGTGTATCTTCGCGCCCGCTATGCCAAGATGGATGTCAAAGAAGTCTATGTCGATATTCGCAAGAAAGACTATCAGCCGCTCTGCATCCGTGTTCGTGAAGACAACGACTGGCAGCGCGTCAGCATCATCGATTTCAAAGGCAACTTGAAGCTCGACGACGACTTCTTCGATTTCAAAGAAAGCGAACACCCCAATGTGTTAATCAACGACATGAGATGACAAAAGTGACAAAGCGAACAGGGGAAGAAACTGCTGCCCTGCAATTATGAATTATGAATTACACTAAGCTCCTCATCATCGGCAGCGGGCCGGCTGGCTACACAGCAGGCATCTATGCTGGCCGCGCAAATCTTCAGCCAACACTGCTCGAAGGCCTTCAGCCGGGCGGACAACTCACCATCACCACCGAAGTCGAGAACTTTCCCGGCTTCCCCGACGGCGTGGATGCCAACGAACTGATGGACAACATGCGGAGGCAGGCAGAACGCTTCGGTACTCAAATACTGCCGAATGCCGTGACAGGCATCGACCTCGGCACTCGTCCTTTTCATGTAACGCTCGACGATGCCACCGAATGGACTGCAGACAGCATCATCATTGCCACAGGAGCCAATGCCAAGTATCTCGGCTTGAGCGACGAGCAGAAATACATGGGCCGAGGCGTCAGTGCCTGTGCCACATGCGACGGCTTCTTCTACCGCAAGAAAGTCGTGGCCGTCGTTGGCGGCGGCGATACGGCCTGCGAAGAGGCATCCTATCTGGCTGGCCTCGCCTCGAAAGTCTATCTTATCGTCCGCAAACCCTTCCTTCGTGCCAGTAAGATTATGCAGGAGCGCGTCTTCGGCAACGAGAAGATTGAAGTGCTCTTCGAGACGAACACTTTGGGACTTTATGGCGAGAACGGCGTGGAAGGCGCACATCTTGTATATAGGAAAGGCGAAAGCGACGAGCGGCAGTACGACCTGCCCATCGACGGCTTCTTCCTTGCCATCGGGCATCATCCCAACAGCGAACTCTTCACGCCCTGGCTCAAGACAGACGAGAACGGCTTCATCCAGACCGAAGGCGATACGCCCCGCACCGCCATCCCCGGCATCTTTGCCGCAGGCGACGTGGCCGACCCCCGCTACCGCCAAGCCGTCGTTGCCGCCGCAAGCGGTGCCAAAGCAGCAATGGAAGCGGAAAATTACCTTGCAAACCTTTAAGGTGGGTTCTGAAAATTAGCTTTGAACACACCTTAAGCCGTTAGCTTAATCATCGATCGATGAAGGTTCAGAGATTGCACTGACTTCCTATCGGATTCCTTCAACTTCAGAATCTCCAGCATCTCGGCAGGTGTAACGACAATAGGTTTCTTTGGGCTTCTGTTTCAGCCGTGAGTCCATCCTCACTGTCATAGAGACTTAAGCCTATTATTTAACGTCAGTTCTTCGGCAAGCCTCAGGCGCAGGCGGAACGATGAAATCATCATTGGGATGATTCTGACGAGGCACGCCCTTATTTCAATAAAGGCACGCCTCGTTGACAATAAAGGCACGCCTCGTTGACAATAAAGGCACGCTCTTATTTCAATAAAGGCGTGCCTCGTTCTCGGCGCTCTAGCGCCAAGGCGCGCTTTTAATGCGCGGTCGTTGGGGACAACGTGCGACGACTCCTTTTGGGGTCAAACTCACGTTATTTTTCTCACGACACGTGGAAAGGTCTGGTTCGAAGCGTTTAATGGCCTGTTTAGGGTAATTGAAAAACTACTCAAGAGTAATTCGCAATTTACGCTCGAGTAATTCGCAATTTACGCTCGAGTAGTTTGACAACCATACACGGGTCACTTCTTAGCGACTTATGTACTTTATTTCTGTTTCCTGGATGCTTTTTAGCACCAACGCGCTATATTAGTCGCAAAATCTCTTTTCTCTTTTCACTTTTTGTTGTACCTTTGCCCCGAAATAGAAAAAATGAAGCGTGAAAAGTGAAAAGTGAAGAATTCGCTTCCGCACGAATCATTTCCCCAGAACTTGACACGAATCAACTTTGAAGCTTTTGCTCGACACAAATCAACAATGAACTCATATAGCCTCTATAAACTGATAAGCAAGAATGCCGACCTGAAGATGGAGCGGCATCCGATGCTCGACAAGAACCGCTTCATGAAGTTCCTCATGGGCTTCATGTGGCTCTACTATGCTGCCATTCTGCTCTTCATGGGCGTGGTGATGGCAATGGGCATGCGGAACAGCTACAACGGCGTGGCGGCGTTCCATGTCTTCGACGGCGGAATGCTCTGGGTGCTGATATGCGACTTCTGGCTTCGCTTCGGCCTGCAAGAGACGCCGGCACAGGACGCACAGCCCTATGCGCTGCTGCCCATCCGCCGAAGCTTCCTGATGAATGTCTATCTCATACGTTCTGGGCTTGCTTTGGGCAATCTTTATTGGGGCTTCATGCTCGTTCCGTTCGCGCTCATCGCTATTGCCGTGCCGCTCGGATGGGGTGCTACGATCGGCTGGCTGCTCGGCTGGTGGCTGCTCTTGGTTGCCAACGGCTATGCTTACCTCTTCTGCCGTGCCCTTAACCTTAAACACTTGGCCTGGCTGCTGCTGCCGATAGCCATTCACGGGGCGTTGATTGCCATCATGCTTGTACCGGACAAGAATCCGCTCGACATGCCTTGCACCCTCTTCATGTATGGCTTCCTCAAGTGGGAGCCTCTGCCCTTCCTCTGCATCGGTGCTTTAATTGCCTTCCTTTATTGGGCGAACTACAAATTGCAACTGGGTATGGTCTATAACGAGGTGGGCAAGAAGGAGGAAAAGGAAATCAAGCACGCCACGCAGTTTAACTTCCTGAACCGCTACGGACGGCTCGGCGAATACCTGAAGCTCGAGGTCAAGCAAAGGCTGCGCAACAAGACGGTGAGGATGAGCTTCTTCGTCGGCGTGGGATTCATGGTTATGTTCAGCGTCATCATGTACTTCAGCGATGTCTATGACAACTCGTTCATGCGCTCGTTCATCTGCCTGTACAACTACCTCATCCTGGGCATGATGACGCTCATCACCATCATGTGCTACGAGGGCAACTACATCGACGGACTGATGAGCCGTCGCGAAAGCATCCTGCAACTTCTGAAGGCGAAGTACTACTTCAACGTCCTGCTGCTGTTCATCCCGCCCATCATCCTGCTGCCATTGATGATTATAGGCAAGATGTCTGTCTGGATGAACGTCGGCTACTTCTTCTTCACGGCTGGCGTGCTCTATCCGCTCTTCTTCCAGATGGCGGTCTATAACAACAACACACTGCCCATGAACACAAAGATAACAAGTAAGCAAGGCAACACGGCACAGCAAATCATCAGCGTCGTCATCCTCTTCGTGCCCATAGGATTGGAGAAGGCGGCAACTGCGCTGCTGGGCGACCCTTGGGGCTATGTCTTTCTTGCCGCGCTTGGCTTGATAGGTATCCTGACACACGAGTACTGGCTGCGCAACGTCTATCAGCGCTTCATGGCGCGGCGACACAAGAACATGGAAGGGTTCAGGGCGTCGAGGCAATAGGCCCCCTCTAACTCCCCCCTCTATGTGGAGAAACAAATGGTAAATAATTAAATGGTAAATGAGATATGGACATCATCATAAAAGACCTCAAGAAGACTTTCGGCGAAAAGGTAGCCGTTGACATACCCGAACTGACCATCCATAGCGGCGAACTGCTGGGACTTGTGGGCAACAACGGAGCGGGCAAGAGTACGCTCTTCCGCCTTATTCTCGATCTCATCAAGGCCGACACGGGAACGGTGCATATGCAGACCCCCCAACCCCCTTTAGGGGGAGAATGCGGCGAAGGACTCCCCCTAAAGGGGGCTGGGAGGTCTGTCAATGTAGCCGAGACGGAAGACTGGAAGGATTGGACGGGAGCTTTCGTGGACGAAGGCTTCCTCATCGACTACCTGACGCCCGACGAGTACTTCCAGTTCATTGCCCGCCTTACAGACACCAGCGACGAACAGTTGCAGGAGTTCCTTGCCCAGTTCCAGCACTTCATGGCCGACGAACTGACCGGGCAGAAGAAGCTCATACGCACCCTTAGCGCCGGCAACAAGCAAAAGGTGGGCATCATGGCGGCCATGCTGCTACGTCCGCAAGTGCTCATCCTCGACGAGCCTTTCAATTTCCTCGACCCCAGCAGCCAGAACGCCATCAAGCATCTGCTGAAGAAGTACAACGAGGAGACGGGAGCCACGGTTCTCGTCAGCAGTCACAACCTGCAGCACACTGTGGACATCAGCACTCGCATCGTGCTCCTGGAACACGGAAAGGTCATCAACGACATCGACAACCGCGAGCGGCAGGCACAAACCATCCTCGAGAATTACTTCGAGATAAACGATTAGCATTATACACTTAACACCCTACAATTATGAAAAAGACGCTTCTTACTTTAATCCTTGTTCTCACGGCCACGACTGGCAGTTTTGCTCAGCTGAAGAAGCTTAACATGTTCAATCACTTAGCCGTAGGTCTGGACGTCGGGACAACAGGTATCGGAGTTGATGTGGCTGTGCCCTTCACGAAGTATGTTGAGATTGAAGGCGGCATCAGTATCATGCCTAAAATCAAGTACAACACCACGGTTCACCTCAACCAGTCGCAATACTACATTGCAGGAGTTGGCCCGCAGGATGTTGGTCTTTCCGACATTCCCATCCAGGGCAAGCTGAACATGCTCAACGGAAAGGTGATGTTCAATGTCTATCCTATCACAGCACTGAACAGCTTCCACATCACCGTCGGCGCATTCTTCGGAAAGGAACGTGTCGCTGAAATCTATAACACCCAGGAGGGGCAGTTGGCTATCATAAACCAAGCCAACGAGGCTGTTGATGCTTACAATGTGATTGCAACAGAAAACGGATTGATGACTCAGGAATACATCGGCCTTAAGCTGGGTGATTACCTGCTCACGCCCGATGCCAACGGCAACGTAAAGGCTACGCTGAACACAAAGGGCTTCAAGCCTTACGTCGGCATAGGATACGGCAGCGCTGTGCCCAAGCGTCGTCTGGGCTTCAAGGTTGACTTGGGTGCCATGTTCTGGGGTACGCCCGAAGTCGTTGACCATAATGGTGTCTCCCTTTCAAAGCATGACTGGGGCGGCAAGGACGGCGGTGCATTCAGAATCATCAATAAGATTAAAGTGTTCCCTGTCCTGAACTTCCGTCTCACAGGCAGAATCTTCTAAGCAATGAAGCTTCCTCGCGGCGTACCTTGCCTGATAGTCATCATCGCGCTGTTCGGCTACCTGTCCTCGGTGATGGGGTTCACCAACATGCTCAATACCATCATGCGGACAGCACACGACCTGCTGCTCAACACCGTCTTCTACCTCATGGCGATGTGTGTGCTGACGGCAGCCCTTAGCCGCATCTTCAGCGTCTTTGGCGTGGTTGACCTCTTGCAGAAGATGCTGAAGCCGGTGCTCCGGCCGCTGTTCAATCTGCCGGGTGTCTCCTCTGCCGGAGCCTTGATGACGTTCCTCAGCGACAAGCCCGCCATCATCTCCGTGGCGAAGAACCCGCAGTTCGCCCGATACTTCAAGCGCTATCAGCACATCAGCCTCGTGAACTTCGCCGGCAGCTACGCCATGGGCTTGCTCGTTATCATCTTCATGATGGGGCACGGCTTCTACACAGAACCCATTTATGGCCTCGTTGGAGCCATCATCGGCAGCATCATTGCCACGCGGCTCATGCAGCGGCTTGTGCTCAAAGAGTGTCCGCAGTACCTCGACGAGGATGTCATCGAGGATAACAAGGAACAATTGGTAAATGGCAAATGGACAACCGGTAAATACGAGACGCACCCCGACGAACCCAACCAGACGTTGTTCGTCCGCGTGCTCGATGCCTTGCTCGATGGCGGAAAGACGGGCGTAGAAGTAGGCCTCGCCATCATTCCGGGCGTGCTCATCATCTCAACGCTCGTCATGATGTTCACCTTCAGCACTGACCCCGAGACGGGAACCTATACCGGCGAAGCCTATCAGGGGACGAAACTCCTGCCACTTCTGGCAGGCAAGGCTGGCTTCGTCTTCCGTTGGCTCTTTGGCTTCAACGCCAGCGAGCTTGTGGCCTTTCCCATCACGGCACTCGGAACCGTCGGTGCGGCCCTCGGACTTATTCCCGAAATGATGAGCAAAGGCATCATCGACAGCAATGCCATTGCCGTCTTCACCGCAATGGGCATGTGCTGGAGCGGGTTCCTCAGTGCCGATGCCGCCACGCTCGACTCGCTCGGATACCGCCACTTCATCTCCCGCTCCTTCACTTGTACCTTCGTCGCTGGCTTGTCTGCCGGCATCATCACACACTGGCTCTACTTCATCAGCACGTACCTTTTCGAGAGTCTCTGTTAAGGGGGCAAAAAAACACGGCATGCTGTGTTGACCATCACGGCACGCTGTGTTGACCAACGCGGCACGCTGTATTGACCAACGCGGCACGCTGTATTTTTTCTGACGGCTTGCGCAAGACTCACATTTTCCCCTAAATTACAGAATAATGCATGTTTTTCGCCAGCAATATGTATATTCTCAGAAAAAAGTAGTATCTTTGCGAAGACATAATGCCAAAAGGCGGGACACACTATTCGCGCAAATCACATATACCAAGGCAACATGAATACCGAGAAACAGATGTCAGTGGCTGCTGCCGAATTTGCAGAGCGATGGAAGGGCAGAGGCTATGAGAGGGGCGAATCGCAGCCTTTCTGGATAGACCTGCTCACGAACGTGTTTGGCATAGAGACCCCGACCGACGGCTTCATCCGCTTCGAAGAGCACCGTATGGTCGACGCCTCCAACTTCATAGACGGACGCATCCCCTCCACCCGCGTGCTGATAGAACAGAAGTCGTTGGGCAAGGACTTGCGCTCCGGCATCCGCCAAAGCGACGGCTCGCTGCTCAATCCCTTCCTGCAGGCCCGCCGCTATGTGGTCAGCCTCCCCGTGTCGGAGCACCCGCGTTGGATTGTGACGTGCAACTTCTCCGAGTTCCTCATCTACGACATGGAGCAGCCCAACGGCGAGCCCGAACAGATTCTGCTCGAGAATCTGGGCAGGGAATACTACCGCCTGATGTTCCTCGTCGACAGTAAGAGCGAACACCTGAGCAGGGAGATGCAAGTCTCCATGCAGGCCGGAGAGATTGTCGGCAAGATATACGATGCGCTGCTGAAGCAATACGACGACAGCTCGCCCGAAGCCCTCCGCTGGCTGAACATCCTCTGCGTCCGCATCGTGTTCTGCCTGTATGCCGAGGATGCCGGCGTGTTTGCCCACGACCAGTTCCACGACTACCTGGCCCGCTACAGTGCCGAGGACCTGCGCAATGCGCTGATTCGCCTGTTCGAGGTGCTGGACACGCCACAGGAGAAGCGCAGCCGCTACCTAAAGGACGACCTGAAAGCCTTCCCCTATACCAACGGCGGCCTCTTCCGGGAGGAGATAGAGATTCCGCAGTTCACCGAGGAACTGAAACAGACGTTGCTGCAGAATGCCAGCTTCGACTTCGACTGGAGCGAGATCTCGCCCACCATCTTCGGTGCCGTCTTCGAGAGTACGCTCAACCCCGCAACACGCCGAAGCGGTGGCATGCACTACACCAGCATCGAGAACATACACAAGGTCATCGACTCGCTCTTCCTGAACGGACTGCGCCGCGAACTGGACGAGATACTGGAGGAAAAGGTAGAGAAGCAGCGCATAAAGAAGCTCGACGCCTACCAGGAGCGCCTGGCCTCGCTGACCTTCCTCGACCCCGCCTGCGGCTCGGGCAACTTCCTGACGGAGACCTATCTCTCGCTCCGCCGCCTGGAGAACGAGGTCATCCGCGAACGCCATCATGGACAGACTTTTCTCGGATTCGAAGAGGTGAATCCCATCAAGGTAAGCATCCAGCAGTTCTACGGCATAGAGATTAACGATTTCGCCGTAACCGTTGCCACGACTGCCCTGTGGATAAGCGAGGCTCAGATGCTCCGCGAAACAGAGAAGATAATCCGCCGCGACATAGATTTCCTCCCGCTGAAGTCGTATGCCAACATCCGCGAAGGCAATGCCCTGCGAATGGACTGGGATGTCATCGACATCCCTTCGGACATCCCAACCATTCACGCCAAGAATGTCCACCTGATTACAGAGCTGGAACAGACACAGGTCAGCGAGCCTGTCGTGCAATACGGCGAGATAAACATCGTAACCCAACACTTCGACAACGAACTGAAGCCGGACTCCAGGCGCTATGAAGTCAGATATGACTACATCATCGGCAATCCTCCCTTCATCGGGGCAAGGCAGATGAACGAAGAACAGAAGCAGGATGTCGTGCGCGTATTCGGCTCGAAATGGAAGAACGTCGGGAACCTTGACTACGTTTGCTGCTGGTATAAGCTGGCCTGGAGCCGGATGAGGCACTCGGATGTAAAGGCGGCATTCGTCTCCACCAACAGCATCTGCCAGGGCGAACAAGTGGCAAACCTGTGGCAACCGCTCATGGATGACGGCCTGCATATTGACTTTGCCTACCGCACGTTCCGCTGGGAAAGCGAGTCTTCGCAAAAGGCTCAGGTGCATTGCGTCATCGTCGGCTTCAGCAAGGACGACTACAAAGACCATGAATGCCTGTTGTTCGACAATGACAAAGTAACCAGGGCGAGCCACATCAACGCTTATCTCACCGATGCTCCGGACATCTTCATCTGGAGCAGGCCGAAGCCCATCTGCGATGTTCCGCTGATTGGCATGGGCAACCAACCCATAGACGGAGGCAATTACCTCTTCGACAAAAAGGAAATGGAGGCGTTCATCGAAACCGAGCCGCTGTCTGCACCCTACTTCCATCCCTATTATGGTGCCCTCGAATTCATTAACCGCAAGCCTCGCTATTGCCTTTGGCTCGGCGACTGCTCACCCGCTGAACTACGCAGAATGCCGCATTGCATGAAACGCATTGAAGCTGTCCGCGACGTTCGGCTCGCAAGCAAAAGGCCCTCCACCCTTAGGATAGCAGACAGACCGACACGTTTCCAGACGGAGAACTTCCCTCGAGGCGACTATATCGTCATTCCCGAAGTGTCCTCCGAGAAACGGCGTTACATTCCTATGGGCATTATGTCCGACGATGTCATCTGCAGCAATAAGCTTCGCATCATGCCCAATGTTTCGCTCTATCACTTCGGAGTTCTGCAAAGCAACGTTCACATGGCATGGATGAGAGCCGTTGCTGGCAGATTAGAAATGAGGTATGATTACAGCATCGCTATCGTCTATAACAACTTCCCCTGGCCAGCACCTTCTGAAGAACAAAAGCAGAAGATTGAACGGACGGCTCAGGCTATTCTCGATGCCCGTGCTCTCTATGCGGACTCCTCGCTTGCCGACCTCTACGACGAACTGACCATGCCCGTCGAGCTCCGCAAGGCACATCAGGACAACGACCGCGCTGTGATGCAGGCTTACGGCTTCCCCGTGAAGTCTGCCTTCACCGAAAGCCAGTGCGTGGCCGAATTGTTCAAGCTGTACAAGGAACTGACAAAATAGGCACAAACAAGGGCACGACGCGCAAACAGCGTCTTGCACCCGCATGGTATGACGTGAAACAGGGCTGCTCGGGCTCGGAAATATGCAATAACCCGATATTTCTCGCACCCGAAAGCAGTCTTCTTCATTTTTTTTTGTATCTTTGCAGCCATATAATATATAGATAATGTATACAAACATGGAATTAGCTACGAAATACAGCCCCGCAGAAGTCGAGGCAAAATGGTACAAGTACTGGAGCGACCATAAGCTCTTTGCAAGCAAACCCGACGAGCGTGAACCCTACACCATCGTCATTCCGCCACCAAACGTGACGGGCGTGCTCCACATGGGCCACATGCTCAATAATACCATTCAGGACATCCTCATCCGCAAGGCTCGCCTCGACGGGAAGAATGCCTGCTGGGTGCCCGGCACAGACCATGCTTCGATTGCAACCGAAGCTAAGGTGGTGAACCGACTGGCCGAGCAAGGCATCAAAAAGCGCGACCTCACCCGCGAGGAGTTCTTGAAGCACGCTTGGGCTTGGACAGAAGAACACGGCGGCATCATCCTCAAGCAGCTTCGCAAACTCGGCGCCAGCTGCGACTGGGACCGCACAGCCTTCACCATGGACGAGAAGCGCTCGGAAAGCGTAATCAAAGTCTTCTGCGACCTCTACGACAAGGGCCTCATCTATCGCGGCCTACGCATGGTCAACTGGGACCCGAAGGCGCAGACTGTGCTCTCCACCGAGGAAGTCATCTACCGCGACGAGAAGTCGAAGCTCTACTACCTGAAGTATTATGTGGAGGAACTAGTTAAACTAGAAGAACTAGATAAACTAGAGGCCGAGGGCAACATCATCCACAAGGACGAGCGCGGCTACTATGCCGTAGTTGCCACTACACGCCCCGAGACCATCATGGGCGACACAG
>CAMKTM010000062.1 GCA_946415695.1 uncultured Prevotellaceae bacterium
GGCCACGAAACGCGCCGAATTTGCCAACGAAGCACGGGTCGTTTTCAAACGAGGCACGCCTTGTTGGGCATCGAGGCACGCCTTGTTTGATTTTTCGCCTGCGGAGATTCACTGTCGAAACGAGCCAATTTTGTCGGAAAAGCAGACCGTTTTGCCATCTTCGCTTGACAAAACGGCATTTTTCGCACAGTTTTCCTATTTACAACCTGCTCATTATCAGCTGAAAGCGTTTTGAGCGAAGAAAATCCCCTCGGGGCTGAAAAGTGCCACCGAGGGGATTTCGTGCGATTCTCGCGCTTCGCCACAAAAAGCAAGTGTAAGCAAAATAGGCGTTTCGCAAGCAATATGTCAAAAAACGCGGCGTTACATTTTATGTGCTCTTCGGCTTTGTCTCGCCCCAGGCGAAGTAGTCGCCATACTCCTCGGGCTTGCTGGCACCCACGTTGCTCGTCGCCAACTTTGTGCCGCTCGGCAAGCCAAGGTCAACGTACTCATGCTCGACGTTCACAGGCTCATCGGCTTCTACAAACGTAACTTCCCTTACTTGCGAAATACTGTAAGTTACTTGGCTGTTGTCGTTCAGCGTGACAATCATCTTCTGTCCCCACGCTGTCTGCAAGCCTGCCACAAATAGGAGCAAGGCTGCAAGGATGCTGCTTTTCTTCATTGTGCTTTTTGTTTTGGGTTATCTACTGTAAAGTTACGCTTTTTTATCTTTCTGACAAACATTCCGGCGCTTTCCTTTGTTTTGTCTACACTTCTTTGTATCTTTGTGGCCGAAAAACATACATTATATATATGAAGAGACTCTATCTATCGCTGGCAGCACTGGCCGTTTGCCTTTGCAGCCATGCCGAGTTTGCCTTCCAAGAAGGCCTTATCGCCGACATCAAGCCAAAGGGCTGGCTCCTGGAGTTCCTGCAAAGACAAAAGACAGGCCTGACAGGACATCCCGACGCCCTCTCCTACCCCTACAACACTTGCCTCTGGGCTGGGGAGATACCGCGCAACGGCAACTACGGGCAGGACTGGTGGCGATACGAGCAGACGGCCTACTACACCGACGGCTTGCTGCGCCTCGGCTATCTCCTCGATGACGAAGAACTCATCACGAAGGGCGAGCAAGGCATCAAATATACGATGGCCCATCCGCAGTCGAACGGCAGGCTCGGTTCCTCGGTTATCAGCAGTCTCTGGCCCCAAGCCGTCTTCTGGCGAGCACTGAAAGCCTACATCGACGTGCATGGCCTCTCCGCTACCCACAAGTTAAGACTGCGCAACAACTACAACTCCATGACGAACAACGACCTCGTGAATGGTCGCCGCCACATTCTCAACCTCGAAGGCTTGCTCTGGCTCTACGGTCAGACCAACACGAAGACCTTGCTGACGAAGGCCGAAACGGCCTACAAGACGGGCGGCTTCGAGTTCGACGCCACCGATGCCGGCAGCGACGACTTCATCCATCTGCACGGCGTCACCTACTGCGAGATGCTCAAAGTGCCTCTGCTGCTCTATGCCTACACGGGCAACGAGGAATACCTCCGCATTGCCATGAATGCAGAACGCAAGCTGGAGCGCGACCACCTGCTGCCCGACGGCGTGCCCACCAGCGCGGAATACGTGCAGGGACGGGACATCGACGTGGCTCACGAGACGTGCGACATCACGGACTACACCTGGTCGCTCGGCTACTTCCTCACCGTCACAGGCCAGGCCGAATGGGCCGACCGCATCGAGCGAGCCATCTTCAATGCCGCTCCGGGAGCCGTCACCTCGAACTTCGATGCCGTGCAATACTTCTCGTCCGTCAATCAGGTCATCTGCACAGGCAACTCCGACAACAACTCCTTCAAGCGCGGCTCGACATGGATGGCTTATCGACCGACACACGAGACGGAGTGCTGCGCCGGCAACATGCACCGCATGATGCCTAACTTCGCTTCCCGCCTCTGGATGCGCGGCGCGGACGAGGCCATCGTGGCTGCCATGTACGCACCCAGCGAGATTGACTTCAAGGTGGGCGACACCCAGTGCCACATCACCGAGGACACCTACTATCCCTTCAGCGGCGACATCACTTTCCGCTTCTCCCTGCCCGAGCAGACACACTTCCCCTTCACCTTCCGCATACCGGGGTGGTGCAAAAGAAGCAACGTCTCCATAAATGGAGAGGAGGTGCAAGGGGCGTGGAGCATGGAGCAAGAGAATACCAATGGACCCGAACAATCCTCTTCCCCCTTGCCCCCTGCCCCCTGCCCCTCTTTCTATACTTTGGAGCGCGACTGGAAGGATGGTGATGTGGTGACGCTCTCCTTCGACATGACGCCAAGGGTCGTAGAGGCAGCCGACAGGCAAGGCAAGTACGTGGAGTGCGGACCACTGCTCATGGCCTATCCCGTGCCTGCCACCGTCACCGAGGACACCAACACCTACAGCAACATGAACGGCAAGGTGCCGGGCGACGGCTTCAAGTGCTGGAGCATGAAGCCGAGCGGTGCCTTCGGGCTTGCCATCAACACCGAGGACGAAACGTTGACACTCGATATCGACGAGGAGAAGCTTGCCAACGGCTATCCCTTCGACCTCGACGGCACGCCGCTCAGCGTCAGCCTGCCCGTCCGCAACATCACTTGGACGCTGGAAAAAGACCGCTACAATCCCGTCCTGCCCGCCTCGGAAACCGTCGTAGTGAATGGTACGCCGAGCACCGTCAGGCTCGTCCCCTATGGCGCCGCCAAGCTGCGCGTCACAGTTTTCCCCGATGCCATGAGGAAGCGGAACAAGACGCTCACCGACTCGCTCCTCGTCAATCCCGACTTCGAACTAACCTCAGCCACGACGGTCAATCACGGCGGCATAGAGAAGAAGACCTACAAGCCTTACGGATGGAACGTGCGCGGCACGCTCAACGGCAGCAGCTACGGCATCAACCACGATGCCGCCAACCACTACGGCGAAAACGTCTGCTGGTTCCGAACTCTTCCCTTCCCCCTCGATTTTGAACTCTATCAGACCATTCCCGCATCGAAGCTCAAGCCCGGCACCTACCGCGTCCGCTGCCTGCTCTGGTGTCAAAGCGGACAACTCGGCACCTGCCGCCTCTTCGCAGGCAACAACGTCCAGTACTTCGGGAAGGAGAGCGACTACGCGGCGAACCTCACAGAAGGCGAGACGGCCACCTTTGCAGGCCATGCCGGCACAAGCGGCTCCACCTTCATCCTGCACGAGATGGAGGTGACGGCCGACGTACTGGAAGGCGAGAGCCTCACCCTCGGCATCCGCACCAGTTGCAAGAAGAGCGACGGCTCACAGGCCTCAAGCAGCGAACCGACTGGCTGGTTCAAGGTCGATCACTTCCGCATAGAAAGAATCGAAGACGAAGACCCAACCGGCATCGGTTCAATTCAAAGTTCAAAATTCAAAGTTCAAAGTGAAGGGGACGATTGCTATGACCTCAGCGGCAGAAAAATGGTAAATGGTAAATTGCTTAAGGGAGTTTACGTCCAAGAAGGAAAGAAAATTGTAAAATTATGAAACACATTCAGTATCAAACCCAGGGAACCTGTTCGCAAGTGATTGACGTGACGGTCGATGAGAACGACGTCATTCAGCAGGTATTCTTCGTAGGCGGATGCAACGGCAACCTGCAAGGCATCAGCCGACTCGTCACGGGACAAAAGATTGACGATGTCATCCAGAAACTCGACGGCATCCGCTGCGGCACAAAGCGGACATCATGCCCAGACCAACTGTGCCGCGCACTGGAAGAGTTGAAAGATAAGAATTGAAAGATACGCACTTCGCAAGGGCGCGGACCGTCATGCGGCATGGCATGTTGTTTGCTTGTACATGTACGTGCAATTGCTTGTACATGTAAAAGCAATTGCACGTACATGTACAAGCAAACTATTCGCCTTTAGACAAGCAGAAAAAAGGTTGCATCTGAAGGCAAGCACGAACTTTCAATTGCCTTAGAGACGAAAAGAGAGCTTTCACCAAAATGGTGGAGGCTTTTTTTGTGTTGAAGAACATCTTTTGCCCCTTTATTTATACTTCTTGAACGAAAAACCGTGGCAAAAGTTTCGGCAAATGAAGAAAATTGTGTAATTTTACGAGCAAAAGACATAAATAAGGTAATTAAACAATATATGAGCTATTTACGTTTTGACAAGACGCTGATGACGAACCTTCGGGAATCGTTGCCGAAGGAGGTGCTCCGCTCGAACCGCTCGGGGGCGTACAGCTGCACGACGCTGGTCGATTGCAACACACGCAAGTACCACGGGCTGCTCGTGGTGCCCGTGCCCGAACTGGACGACGAGAACCACGTGCTGCTGTCGAGCCTCGACGCAACAGTCATTCAGCACGGTGCCGAGTTCAACCTTGGCCTACATAAGTACAACGGAGACAACTTCAGCCCTCGCGGACACAAGTACATCCGCGAGTTCGATTCCCTCCAGGTGCCCACCACCGTCTATCGTGTGGGCGGCGTCATCCTGAAGAGAGAGATGATGTTCCAGCACTTCGAGAACCGCATCATCATCCGTTACACGCTGATGGACGCCCACTCCGAGACGACGCTCCGCCTGCAACCCTTCCTGGCGTTCCGCAGCGTGCGCGAGTTCACTCACGAGAACGCCGACGTGAACAGCCACTACGACATCGTGCAGAACGGCATCTCTACCTGCATGTACAAGGGCTACCCGACGCTCTTCATGCAGATTAACAAGGAGAACGAATTCGTGTTCCGGCCAGATTGGTACCGCGGACTTGAATATCCGAAGGAACAGGAACGCGGCTATGCGAGCACCGAAGACCTCTATGTGCCCGGCTACTTCGAATTCAACATCAAGAAGGGCGAGAGCGTGGTCTTCTCTGCCGGACTGGAAGAGATAGACACCAGCACGCTGGCCGACCTGGCGGACTTCGAGGTGAAGATACGCACACCTCGCGACAACTTCTACAACACGCTGGTCAACAGCGCCCACCAGTTCATCGTTCATCGCGAACACGAGGACTACGTCCTGGCAGGCTATCCGTGGTTCAAGTGCAGAGCCCGCGACATGTTCGTCTCCTTGCCAGGCCTGACGCTCACAAACAACGAGGTAGAGAAGTTCGAAGCCGTGATGAAGACGGCAGAGAAGGCCATCCGCGAGTTCATCGAAGGCACCCCCCTGACGGTAAGCGTCACAGAAATAACTCATCCCGACGTGCTGCTCTGGGCCGTCTGGTGCATCCAGCAATACGCAAACTTCGTCTCGATGGAAAAGTGCATCGAGAAGTACGGAGAATTGGTATGCGACATCATGGAATGGCTCTGCGCCGGAGGTCATCCTAACTTCCACGTCGAGGAGAACGGTCTCGTCAGTTGCGAAGGCAGAGACAAGGCTGTCACGTGGATGAACAGCTCTGTCGGCGGACGCCCCATCGTCCCAAGGACAGGCTTCATCGTCGAGATTAACGCCCTCTGGTACAACGCACTGATGTTCTGTGCAGAAGTTTGCAGGCAAGGTCAGGACAAGAAGTCCCTCGGCAAGTTCGAGGCTGCTGCCCAACTCTGCCAGGAGAACTTCGCCCCGATGTTCTACAACGAGTACGGCTACCTGTGCGACTACTGCGTTGATGGTTATCGCGATTATGACGTGCGTCCGAACATGATTTTCGCCGTGGCGCTCGACTACTCTCCGCTCGACAGAGTGCAGCAGAAGAGCGTGCTCGACTATTGCACGAAAGAGCTCATCACGCCGAAGGGCATGCGCTCGCTTTCGCCAAAGAGCCACGGCTACAACCCGATGTACGTAGGCCCGCAAGTTCAGCGAGACTATGCCTATCATCAGGGAACGGCTTGGCCCTGGCTCGCCGCATTCTACATGGAGGCTTGTCTGAAGATATTCAGGCTCAGCAAACTGAGCTATGTGGATCGCTTGCTGGTGGGCTACGAAGAGGAACTCTTCTACCACTGCATCGGCACGATACCCGAACTCTTCGACGGCAACCCGCCTTTCCACGGGCGCGGCGCCATCAGTTTCGCCATGAACGTCTCCGGCATCATGCGCATAGTGAAACTGCTTGACAAATATAATGAAGAATGAAATTAAGAATTAAAAAAGAAGAATGAAGAATGAACATAATTCTTAACTCTTAATTCTTATCTCTTAATTAAGATTCAGCAATGAAAGTTCTAATGTTCGGATGGGAGTTCCCTCCCAAGATATACGGCGGCCTTGCTGTGGCTTCCTATGGCATCACCAAGGGACTGAGCCTGCAGGGAGACGTCGAGACAACCTTCTGTATGCCGAAACCAACGGGACAGGAGGAGAAGTTCCTCAAGATAATTAACATGAGTCAAGTACCCGTCGTATGGCGCGACGTATGGTATGACAACATCAAAGACCGCTTCGTGGGCCATACGGCAGAGGACTACTACCGCTTCCGCGACCACCTCTATGCCGACTTCAACTACCTGCAAGGGCTCGACGACATGGGCTGCATCGGCTTCGCCGGAGGCTATCCAGGCAACTTGCACGAAGAGATCAACAACTTCTCCATCATCGCCGGCGTGCTGGCCCGCAGCGAACAGTTCGACCTCATTCATGCACACGACTGGCTCACCTACCCCGCAGGTGTTCATGCCAAAATGGTGAGCGGCAAACCTCTCTGCATCCACGTTCACGCCACAGACTTCGACCGCTCGCGAGGCAAGGTGAACCCCACCGTCTATAGCATCGAGAAGAACGGCATGGACCACGCCGACTGCATCATGTGCGTCAGCGAACTCACCCGCCAAACCGTCATCAATCAGTACCACCAAGACCCTCGCAAGTGCGTGGCCATGCACAATGCTGTCTATCCCCTCGACGAGGAAATCCGTAACATCGTGCCAAACAAGAAGAAGGGCGAAAAGGTGGTGACGTATCTGGGACGCATCACGATGCAGAAAGGCCCAGAATACTTCCTCGAAGCAGCAAAAAGAGTGCTCGAACGCAGCCGCAACATCCGCTTCTGCTTCGCAGGCAGCGGCGACATGATGAATGCCATGATTGAACTTGCCGCCAGCTACGGCATTGCCGACCGCTGCCACTTCCCTGGCTTCCAGCGTGGCAAGCAGGTCTATGAATGCTACAAGAACAGCGACGTCTTCGTGATGCCCTCCGTCAGCGAACCCTTCGGCATCGCTCCCCTCGAAGCCATGCAATGTGGATGCCCGTCCATCATCTCGAAGCAAAGCGGCTGCGGCGAGATACTCCGCCACGTCATCAAGGTCGATTATTGGGACATCGACGCAATGGCCGACGCCATTTACAGCATCTGCCAGTACGACGCCCTGCACGACTATCTGGCCGAGGAAGGCATGAAGGAAGTGGATCAAATCACTTGGGAGAAAGTCGGCCTGCGCATCCGCGAATGCTACAACCAGCTCACCTCCCGCGGATGGTTCGACAACGGAGAATACCTCAATGCCGTCAAGAACATTTAACAGACCCTAAAGTCCTTAAAGTCCCTAAAGTCCTTAAAGACCCTACACATTATTATATTATTAAGGAAATCGTAAATGGAACTCCGCGCATTAAAAGCGCGCCTTGTTTCTAAAGAATACAAGAAATAATTAAATAGTAAATAAAATGATGAAAACTATTTGCTTATACTTCGAGATACATCAGCCCATACATCTCAAACGCTATCGTTTCTTCGACATCGGCACCGACCACTATTACTACGACGACTACGAGAACGAGCGCGTCATCAACGAACTCTTCGAGAAGAGCTACAGGCCTGCCTTGCAGACAATGCTCGACATGATTGAAGAAAACGGAAAGGCCTTCAAGGTGGCCTTCAGCATCAGCGGCGTTTCTCTGGAACTCATCGAACAGTACGCTCCCGAGATGCTTGATCTCCTCGGCCGACTGGCTGCAACCGGTTGTGTGGAGTTCCTTGCAGAACCTTACAGCCACGGCCTCTCGTCTCTCGGCAACGTCGATAACTTCATCGCAGAGACGAAGCGTCAGGCAAAGAAGATTAAACAACTCTTCGGACAAAGCCCGAAGGTCTTCCGCAACAGCTCGCTCATCTACGACGACGAGATAGGTGCTATCGTGGCCGACATGGGCTTCAAGGGCGTGATGGTGGAAGGCGCGAAGCACATCCTCGGCTGGAAGTCGCCGCACTACATCTATTCCTGCGCCCAGGACGCTCGCCTCTCGCTCATCCTTCGCGACTATAAGCTGAGCGACGACATCGGATTGCGCTTCAACGATGCTTCCTGGTCGGAGTATCCGCTCATGGCAGACAAGTGGCTCAGTTGGGTTGCTGCTTTGCCAGAAGGAGAGAACGTGGTGGGCATCATGATGGAACTTGCTGCACTCGGCTACTATCAGCCGCTCGGCAGCCACATCCTCGACTTCTTCCGTGCCCTGCCGAAACTTGCAAAGGACATGGGCATCCAGTTCGCCACACCTTCCGAAGTGCTGGCTAAGAACAAGCCCGTCAGCCCGCTCGAAGTCACATACCCCGTCTCTTGGAACGACGAGGAGCGCGACACCAGCAGCATGCTCGGAAACGGTATGCAGCGCGAGGCCTTCAACAAGCTCTACGACGAGAACACCGTCGGCCGCATCCTCGCTTCTCGCGACCGTCGCATTCAGCAGGACTGGGATCGCTTGCAGGCCACCGACAACTTCCGCTTCATGACCACCAAGAACAACGGCATGGGCAACTATCGCGGCATCTACGACAGTGAGTACGACGCATTCACGAACTACATGAACATCCTGGGCGACTTCCTGAAGCGCGTCAAGGACATGTTCCCAGACACGGTGGAGAACGACGAATTGAACAGTCTCTACACGCAGATAGCCAACATGGGCGAAGAACTCAGCGTCAAGGACAACGAAATCAGCCGCCTGCGTGCTCGCCTGAAGAAGTTGGGTTCCGAAGAGGAGGAGGAAGCTCCAGCCTCTCCTAAATCCTCCCCTAAAGAAGCCTCTCCTAAATCCTCCCCTAAAGGGAAGGACTTAAAGCCAGCAGCCAAGAAGGCTTCGGCCAAGAAGGCTGAGCCAAAGGCAAAGCCTGCAGCGAAGAAAGCCGAGCCGAAAGCAAAGGCTGCTCCAAAGAAAGCGAAGGCTGCTCCAAAGCCCAAAGCTAAATGAGGATTCCCATCCTAAGCATCAACGGCTCCGATAGCACTGGTCAGTCAGGCATCGGGGCCGATATTCAAACCATAGCCGCCTTAGGTGGCTATGCTGTTACTGCGGTAACGTGTATCAGCACACTTGCGACCAAGATGGAGCAAGGGGCAAGGGGCATGGGGCAAGAGGATACTGACATCCACAGCATTTCTCACGCCTCCTGCCCCTTGCCCCTCGCCCCTGATATCGTTTTGAAGCAGGTGGAAAAGAGCATCTCCCTCCTTCATCCTAAATCCATTAAGGTCGGGCTTGTGGCGGAGAGCGAGACAGTCCGACGGCTGCGCGACGAGGTCATTGCATGCCGACGTCTTGTCGTGGCGCCTGGAATCTTTGACGCAGACGGCAGGCAGATGGTGAGCGATGATGTCATAGAGGCCATCAAGCGCTACCTCGTTCCTGAAGCCCTGCTCCTGATGCTTCGATGCAGAGACGCAGAGAAGATGCTCGGCATCTCCATCAAGACTGACGACGACATGCTGGAGGCAGCCCGACTGCTTCACGAAATGGGAGCCGAATGGGTGCTCCTTCGCGGAGCCCGTCACACCAAAGGGCGCCTCACAGCCCTCCTTTACTGTCCCCATTTCCCCGCCAGACCCTCTAAATCTCCCTTAAAGGGAGACTTTTCCCCCTCTCCTTCGGAGAGGGATGGGGTGAGGCTTTTCTTCACCTCTTACAACGTTGACGGCTGGCAACGGCACGGCGTGGCGGCTGCACTCTCCGCTGCCATCACCACAAGGCTCGGCATGGGCGACGACGTCCCGACTGCCGTTCGCAATGCCCACGACTTCATCCACTCGCAGGTTGTCTATGCGAAGCCCGACGAGACGGGCGGCCGCGCCATCGACATCTACAACCGCTTCGTCTCGCTCGTTGCCGAACACTATCGCGAAGCTCACGATGTCAAGTTCTATGCCGACCGACTGTGCATCACGTCGCGCTATCTCTCAGATGTCACGAACCGAGTCGTCGGCAAGTCGCCCAAGCAAATCATCGCCGACTATCTGCTGAGCGAAGCCAAGAGCTATCTCGGCACCACGCGCCTCACTATCCAGGAGGTTTCCGACCGCCTCGGCTTCTCCTCGCAAGCCCTCTTCTGCAAATTCTTCAAGTCCCAAGAAAAGATTTCCCCAAGCGAGTACCGCAACAAGTAAGAAACAACAATTGATGCGGCACAGCCTTTTGCTTGCTTGTACATGTACGTGCAATTGCTTTTACATGTACAAGCAATTGCTTTTACATGTACAAGCAAAGAACATGCAGAACCCCGATTGGTCATTAGCATGGCTTTAGAAGACGACGGCCTGAAGTTTTATTAGCGGACAGCAACAGTAAAACAGAGGGTGTGTCAAAAACATCAATATAATAAAACAACGGTTAAGGGAGTTAAGGGAGTAAAGGGAGTAAAGGGAGTGAAAGGAGTTAAAGACAATAGAAACTGGGCTGCTGCCCGGGAGAAATTATCCTATTAAAGATGCTATCGTCTTTAACTCCCTTTACTCCCTTTACTCCTTTCACTCCAATAATCCGTTGTTGTTAATTATGACACATTCTCATTATATTAAGGGAATGTGAGGGCGCGTGGGCTTCTGTGGATGTACTGGCTGATGATGTGGCTCAAAGGCGACTGCCCGTCGGTGACGCGCTCCAGTATCTGCCAGTCGATACCGATTTCTGTATGATATTCCACGGCGATGCGGTCCTTCGACAGCCACTTCACCTGATGGGTGACATCATTATATGTATAGGATTTCTTCCCGTCGTATGTGGCATTGACCACAAAGCCACCGCCTCTATCCACGCGCACGACGTGCTTCGGAGAGAGAATCATAAAGTCGTTGAAGTATCTGCTCTGCGTGTACTCTTCGTGCAACTTGGGCAGTCGCTTCTTGACATCACGAAGTTCGTCCACCATGCCAATCATGCGCCAAGTGCCTGTCAGAGGGTTCTTTGCATCGACCTCAGCCTTGCCTGTCATCGCGTCGAAGCAGGCACGGCTCTCTGCCGTGTATTGCCCCGACTGATACTTCTCCACGCACCAATCGTTTTCGGGGAAAATCATGTGGCCTCGGAAGTCGCTCCACCACTTCTCCGAGAAGTGCTCGGCGTTGCTGTCATAAATCAGGATGCTCTTGTCGTCGTCCGACTTCGGCTGGTCGCCTGTGTAGTTGAAGACTTGACGGTCGTTGTTGTTCATCGTGAAGACATTGTTCCGCTGAAAGACGACCATGAGGGTCAGGCTGTCGGTGCAGATCTTGTACTGGTGGAAGGGGGAGTTCACTTCGCCGTTCTTGCCGACGAGCGTCATCAGCTTGTAGATGCCGCGGGGGTTTTCAGTCTGTGCCGCAGCTCCCAAAGCCAGGGATACAAGCAGCAACGCAAGGATAGATTTCTTCATTGTGTTTCGGTTTTAATGTTTGAAAACGGAATCAATAAATGGGGAGCGTCAGGAGTTGCTGCTTGAGTACGAGTGCCATGCGGCGATGGCCTTCGTCGTTGGGATGGAGGCGGTCGTCGTTGGCGTCCTTGAAGAACTGTG
>CAMKTM010000063.1 GCA_946415695.1 uncultured Prevotellaceae bacterium
CATTCTCCTTTTGCCACTGCTGACCATTCTTCTCCTGAATGCCAGCGTAGATATCGATGTTGTTGAATTGTTTTCTCATCTTGTTTTATTTTTAATGGAACACAAAGACACAAAAACACTAAGAATAAAAGACACAAAGATTACCAGTCTTTAATGTAGCTAATGCCTTGTGTGTTTTCAAATGTGCCGTTAATCTTTCTTTTTATACCTTCTTTTAAAACGGGAACGTTGAAGTTGATAAGCAGACCCATGTGAATGTCTGAAAGTTTCATGTAAGTTAGTAACTGCACTTCATGTAAAGGCTTTATTGACTCAACAGCTTTTAATTCCACTATAAACTTGTTTTCTACCAATAAGTCTATGCGAAAGTCCTTGCCGGTCTCTTTCCCTTTATAAGTAAGGGGAAGATCCACTTGAGCATCAACCTTCAATCCTTTCTCTTCAAGTTCAACACGAAGACACTCTTCATAAATGGATTCCAAAAGACCTGGACCCAGTTCACGATGCACTTCAATGGCAGCACCGATGATGGTGTTGCTGATTGATTGCAGACAGTCATATTCTTCGCGGGATAAAAGACTTTGTGTCTTTGCACCCTGCGAAGTTCTTGGTGTCTTAGTGTCTTTGTGTTCCATAAATAAACTAAATACCTAACTTCTCGTTGTACTCCTTGAGAGTCTCAAGTTGGTTTGACCTTACGTGAATGAAGTTCTCGATGCCTGCTGCCTTGAGGTCTTCCGTGCAAGCCGGAGCGCCTGCTACGACGTAGAGAGCGCGGCCGTTCAGATACTTGAAGGCAGGGATGGCGTACTCAGCGTACTCGTCGTCGCTCGAGCAGATGACCACGATGTCGGCACCTGCGGCGAGGGCTGCGTCAACGCCTTCCTCGACGGTCTTGAAGCCGAGGTTGTCGATGACCTGATAGCCTGCAGCGGCCAGGAAGTTGCAGCTGAACTGAGCACGAGCCTGACGCATAGCCAGGTTGCCGATGGTCAGCATGAAGGCGACGGGCACTTTCGCAGCCTTCTCCGTCTTGAGGCGAAGTGCTTCGAAGTCGCTTGCCAGACGAGATGTCTTGATGGCGGGAATCTCGCTTTCGCAGCCGCAGCTGTTCTTGCAGCAGCACTCGACGGGCTCCTTGCCTTCGCTCTTCTCGGTGAAGTTGGGGAACTGGTTCGTGCCGAGCAGGAACTCCTTGCGCTTGTCGGCATTGGCGTGGCGCGTCTTGTTCGTCTCGTTGATGGTGTTCTGCACCGAGCCTGCCTTTGCTGCAGCCAGGAAGCCGCCTTCTTCCTCAACAGCGAGGAAGAGTTTCCATGCCTGACCTGCCAAAGCAGAGGTCAGCTCCTCGACGAAGTAGGAGCCGCCGGCTACATCGACCATGCGGTCGAAGTGGCACTCGTCCTTGAGCAGCAGCTGCTGGTTGCGGGCGATGCGTTCTGCGAACTCTGTCGGCACTTCGTAAGGCTCGTCGAACGGAGTCACAACGATGCTCTCTACACCTCCCAGGGCTGCAGACATCGTCTCTGTCTGCGAGCGGAGCATGTTGACATAGCTGTCGAAGAGTGTCTGGTTGTAGGTCGTCGTGAAGGCGCAGACGTGCATCTTTGCGCTCTCCTTGCACTCGGTGTACTGACTTACAATCTGTGCCCACAACATACGGGCTGCACGCAGCTTGGCAATCTCCATGAAATAGACGCCGTTGATGCCGAGGTTGAACTTGATGCTCTGTGCTGCCAGTTCTGGAGCCACACCTGCTTCCGTCAGCTCTGTCAGGTACTCGTTGCCCCAAGCGAGGGCATAGCCGAGGTCCTGATAGCTGTAAGCGCCGGCGTTGGTGAGCTTGTAGGCATTCACAGCGACGGGACGGAACTTGGGATAAGCGGCGAAAGTCTCGACGAGTGCCTTGGCGTTCTTCAGGGCTTCGGTGGTGTCCTTGCCCTTCATGAGCATCTTCTCCAAGGGGTCGAAGCTGAGGCTGCCCTCAACTTTCTGTGCGTCGGCACCCTTCTTTTGGAAGTATGCCACGAGGATCTGTGCCAGCTCGAGCGCCTTGCATTGACAGGTACAGAAGTTCAGCTCGACGCAATCCACATAGATGCCTTCGAGGAGCTGCTCGATGTACTCTGCACTTACCTTCTCCGAGGGGATGCAGAAGCCGAGGCTCGTCACGCCCTTGTTCAGGATGTCGAGTGCCTTGGCATTGGCTTCCTTGGGGCATTCACACTTGATGTCCTGACGGACATACCATTCGTTGTCGGCGGCTTTGTTGCCGCGCACGTAGGGGAACTCGCCGGGGAGAGCATTGACAAGCGGCAGCTTATCTACATCTTCCTTCAGGTAGAACGGCTCCATGCTGAAGCCTTCGTTGGTTCTCCACACCATTTTCTTCTGATAGTCCGCACCCTTGAGGTCAACCTCAATCTTGTCGCGCCATTCCTGACGGCTCGGGGCGGTAAAGTCAGAAAAGAGTTTTTCTTTACTATCTGCCATGATTGTTAAATAAAAAAAGATATGTGTTGGTTTCTATCGTTTGTGTTAAATAGTTTGCAAAATTACGAATTATTATGCAAACGACAAAACTTTTCTGCTTAAAACGGACATTTCTTTCGTCAAAATGCAAGATTTGCACTATCTGAATTACAATGTGTGGTATTATTTTCGTACCTTTGCACACAAATTGTTTAAGTATGGATTGGCTTCAAACCCTTTTTACTTCGACCGACAGCGTGGCACACATTGTGCTGCTCTACGCTTTGGTCATTTCCGTTGGCATTGGTTTAGGCCGTCTCAAGATAGGCGGCATCTCTCTTGGGGTTACTTTTGTGCTTTTTGCCGGTATTTTGGCAGGGCATGTTGGCTTTACAGGCACTTTGAATGTACTGACGTTTATTCAGGACTTTGGTCTGATTCTTTTTGTGTACTGTATCGGCTTGCAAGTCGGGCCGGGTTTCTTCGAGAGCTTCAAGAAGGGCGGTGTGCAAATGAATGTCATGGCATTGAGTATTGTGATGCTCAATGTGTTGTGTTGCATCGGGCTGTATTTCCTCGTTTTTTATGATGGCGGAGCTGCTGCAGCCTCCAACTCGCGGAATCTCGCCATGATGGTTGGCGTGCTCTGCGGAGCGATAACCAACACGCCGGGCCTGGGTGCTGCCACGGAAGCCTGCAACCAAGTCTTTGGGTCGAATGCCCCTGCCATTGCCAATGGTTATGCCTGTGCCTATCCGCTTGGTGTCGTGGGAATTATTGGGGCGACGATTGCCATTCGCTTCCTTTGCCGCATCAGCTTGAAGGACGAGCAGAAACAGATTGAGGAGGAGCAGGCTGCCAATCCCCATGCTACGCCGCATCGCATGACGCTCGTCGTGAAGAATGCATACCTTGCCGGCCGTACTATCCTGCAAGTCCGTCAGTTCCTTGGGCGCGACTTCGTGTGTAGCCGTATTCTGCAGAAGGGGCATGTCAGCATTCCCAATCGCGACACCGTCATCAGCGAGGGCGACAAGATGTTCATCACTTGTGCTCAGGACGATGCGGAGGCTATCCGTGTCTTCATCGGGCCGGAGGAGACCGTCGAGTGGCAAGAGCAGGATGTGCCGATGGTCAGCAAGAACATCCTCGTCACGCAGCCTTCGATGAACGGAAAGACCTTCGGGCAGATGCACTTCAGCTCTGTCTATGGTGTGAACGTGACGCGCATTCGTCGAGGCGATATGGACCTCTTTGCCGAGCGTAACTTGCGAATGCAGATAGGCGACCGCATCGTTGTGGTCGGACCGGAAGATGCCGTTGACCGTGTGGCCCGGAAGATGGGCAACAGCGTCAAGAGCCTCGACCACCCGAATCTTGCCGCCATCTTCATCGGCATCTTGGTGGGCATCATTTTTGGTGCCATTCCCTTTGCCATACCCGGTGTCCCGACGCCCGTCAAGCTGGGCTTGGCAGGCGGTCCGCTCATCGTCGCCATCCTTATCGGCCGTTTCGGCTACAAGGCAAAACTCGTGGCTTATACCACGACGAGTGCCAACCTGATGCTTCGCGAGATAGGCCTTGCGCTCTTCCTTGCCAGTGTCGGCATCAAGGCTGGCGCAAGCTTCGTGAACACTGTCATCGAAGGCGATGGACTTACTTACGTCTGGTGCGGCTTCCTGATAACCGTCCTGCCCATCCTGATTGTCGGCGTTGTGGCTCGGTTGTTTTATAAGATTAACTATTTCACGCTGATGGGTATGATAGCCGGCAGCTGTACCGACCCCCCAGCTCTTGCTTTTGCCAACCAGACTGCGAACAACGATGCTCCCGCCGTAGGCTACTCCACCGTCTATCCCCTCAGCATGTTCCTCCGTATTCTTACGGCCCAACTCATCATCTTGCTGCTCTGTTTTGTCTAATATGCTTAATTGACCTATTATGAAGTACGGTTTCGACAACGACAAATACATCTCCATTCAGTCACAACACATTCAGGAACGCATTGCGAAGTTCTCGGGCAAACTCTATCTGGAGCTGGGCGGCAAGCTGTTCGACGACTACCATGCCTGCCGTGTCCTGCCTGGTTTCCAGCCCGACAGCAAGTTGCGTATGTTCCAGCAGCTCAGTTCCAGTGCCGAGATAGTCATCGTCATCAGTGCTCTCGACATCGAGAAGAACAAGGTGCGGCAGGACTTGGGCATCACCTACGACGAGGACGTGCTGCGTCTGCGCACCGAGTTCCAGAAGCGAGGCTTCATGGTGAACGGCGTTGTCATCACGCACTACAACGGCCAGAGCAGTGCCGCCATCTACCGCCGCCGCTTGGAGCACCTTGGCATTCGCGCCTATTACCATTATAATATAGAGGGTTATCCCAACAATGTGCAGCTGATTAACTCCGACGACGGTTTCGGCCGCAACGACTATGTCGAGACCTCTCGGCCGCTCGTCATCGTGACAGCCCCCGGCCCCGGCAGCGGCAAGATGGCTGTCTGCCTGAGCCAGCTCTATCAGGAACGCAGGCGAGGCGTGGAAGCCGGCTATGCGAAGTTCGAGACATTCCCCGTCTGGAACCTCCCGCTCAAGCATCCCGTCAACATTGCCTATGAGGCTGCCACTGCCGACCTGGGCGACGTGAACATGATAGACCCTTTCCACATGGATGCCTACAACAAGGTGGCCATCAATTACAATCGCGACGTCGAAATCTTTCCCGTGCTCAACACGCTCTTCGAGGGCATCTATGGCGAGTGCCCCTACAAGTCGCCCACCGACATGGGCGTGAACATGGTGGGATTCTGCATCTGCGACGACGAGGTCTGCCAGCAGGCAGGCAAGGACGAAATCATACGCCGCTACTACACAGCCCTGAACCAAATGGCCGACGGCGCTTGCAACGATGCCGAGGTCAACAAGATAGACCTGCTGCTCAAGCAGGCGAAAATCAGTACCGACGACCGCCGCGTCACCGTCGAGGCACGCCTCCGCCGGGAAGAGTCGGGCGTACCGTCGTCGGCCATCGAACTGGAGGACGGCACCATCATCACGGCGGCCTCATCTCCGCTGCTCGGCACGGCATCGTCACTCCTTCTCAATGCCACGAAGCACCTTGCAGGCATCGACCACGGCCTCAAACTCATTTCGCAGGACTTCATAGAGCCCATACAGCGCACCAAGATAGAGTACTTGGGCGGACACAATCCGCGTCTGCACACCGACGAGGTGCTCGTGGCCCTCTCCGTCTTGAGCCGTCAGGACGAGAACTGCCGCCGCGCCCTCGCACAGCTGCCCAGCCTGGCTGGCTTGCAGGCGCACACCACCATCATGCTGGGAGAGGTGGACCGGAAAATCTTCAAGAAACTTGGCGTGGACCTCACCTGCGACCCCGTCAAAAAGAACTGAGTGGGGGAGGGCCCAAAAGAAATGTTAAAATAAGAGCGTGCCTTTATTGCCAACGAGGCACGCTCTTATTGCCAACGAGGCACACCTTTATTGCCAACGAGGCACGCTCTTATTGCCAACGAGGCACGCTCTTATTGCCAACGAGGCACGGCGTGATTTTTTCTCAATACCTGTATGCCAGGCCAATCGTGCCGTATATTGGGTACATGCGGAATGAGATGGCTTCGAACTTGCGGTCCCAGATGTCGGTCAGTCCCCAGTCAATCAAGCCGAAGACGTTCAGGTGGCGAAGGGCTTTCCAGTCGAAGCCGACTTCTATGCCTGCACTGAAGGGAATCATGTTGTCGGCAAAGTTGTTGGGATAGGGCGTGGGATTGTCGCGCGTCATGAGTATCTTTGTGCCGGTTGGCGTGTTCTCACGCAGATAGCCGATGCCTTCGTCGTTGTCATAGACTTCGCCCGAGAAGGTCTGATGGAAGTAGAAGCTCATGTATGGGCCAAAGTTGAGGTTCCATCGCGGACTGATGCGGCAGGTGGCAAGCAGGGGAATGGAGACGCCCCACATATCGGTGCTTGTGACGTTGGTGCCCGTGAAGTAGCCTTTCGTGATTTCCCCTTCCTGCTCGAGCCATACATAATAGTTCTTGACGTCGGCTCTCGTGTGGAAGCCTTCCCAGAAGAAGTGCGCTCCGAGGCTGATGCCCCAGCGCTTCGAGAACATGCGGTAGCCGTCGATGCCAATGCCGATACCGCCTTCCGGGCTGAAGGTGCTTATCTTTCTTATCTCGGCAGGCAGGGGGAGCGGTGTGGTGCCGCCGATGACATAGCCCAGACGGGCAATGAAACCGCCGCTTGTCAGGCCCTTTATGGGGCCCCACTTCTCCCAGGCATCCCTGTTCTCATTCATCGGGGCTTTCTGTTTGGCTAAAACGAAGGAGCAAGGAGCAAGGAGCAGGAGAAACGCAAGTATTGTATGCTTCATCATGATAAATTCGATTTAATCAATAACTGTTTAGATGTTATGCCCTTTCCCCAGGAGGGGAGAGGCGAAGAGAGTCCGTTTATTCGCAGAAGAGTTGCAGCTTGTCGATGAAGAGTTTGCTGCCGATGGCGCCCTGGAAGTAGCCGCCCTGCCAACTGCTGGCAAAACCGATGATAAGGCTGTAGCCTTCCGATTCCAGAATGTCGGGATCTAATTCCGTCCTGTATTCCACGGGTATGACGAACTCTTTCCATTCAGTCGTCACGCCATGAATGGGGTCGGCAGAAAGCTGGTCGGAACCATCGGCATTGTAATGATGGGGCAGACGTCCTAAGCCTACGATATGAGGGTTTGTCAGGACATCGCTGCCGTCGAGCTGAACCTTGTTCCCGTTCGCATCCTCGTTGCGGTAGAACACGACGTACGAATCGGGTTCGTCAACGACTCCGTTCACAGGGTTGGCGTTCCGGTCTTGGAAGACGCTTCCCCGCTCGTAGCGAAGCCAAACGCGCAGCTGGTCGGGCTTGTGCGCAAAGGGCAGACCCAATTGCGTGGCTTTAAGGGCATTCGTCAACGCATTGCCTACATCGAAGAAGCCGTCGAACATCGAGCCCGAAGCGATGCGCATGTTCACCATCTTGCCAAAAGGACCAGTGTCGCAGGTCTCAAGCTTAACGCAGGCACTGCCGTCGGGACCGCCGCCAGCCACGGGCGTCGTGGGATACTCCATCGGCTTGGCCGACGACTTGCTGATCTTGAACCCGGGGTTGCCGTTCTTCCAAGTGCATTCTCCCGTCTCATCGATGAAAGCACTTGGAGCCTCCCAAACATAGTACTTGCCCGAGGCATCGAGGGAATAGCTTTCGAAGTCGCAGGACAGGTAGCCGTCGCTGGCTTCCTTGTGCTTGACAGAGACATTATAGTCGCGACTCCAGACCTTGTCCTCTGCCACAACTCGGAAATGAAGCGTCCGCTCGTCTGAATAGTCAACAGCAGAACCGTTCAGGAAGGGCGTCTTGCTGTCGTCTTCTGCAACGATGTAAACCGAAGCGTCTTCCGTCACACGAAGGGTGGTAGGGATGCTATGAATCTCAGCGTAGCTCTTGACGAGAAAAACAATCTCGTCGGCATCGGAAGGCACTTGCTTCAGCGTGTCGTAATCGTGGAAGAAAAAGTCGGAAGGTTTGTCAAGGTGAAGCGAGATGGCTTCGATGTCGCATTCCGTGTTCTCTTTCTCATCCCGAATACAGGAAGCTAAAAAGAAAGGAGCTAAGGCAAGTGCTGCAATGGTTGCTTTATTCATTTCTTACAATCTGTGATTTGCAAAATTCGCCTACAAAGGTACAACAAAATAAGGAATAAAGCGCTATGAGGTATAAAAAATGTTAAATACTTTCGGTATTAATGCATTATTGTACCACAATTTGATGTAAATCGTAATCGATAAAGGCTCAAATGGCAGTCATTTTATTGTTCAACAACCATCCGCCGAATGACGATGTCCTTCAGGGGGCGGTCGTTTTCGTCGGTAGCCACTTGCTGAATGGCTTTGACCACTTCCATGCCTTCTATGACTTCGCCAAAGACGGTGTATTGCCCGTCGAGGTGAGGCGTTCCGCCACGCATATAGTAGTCGTCAATCATCTGCGACGTAAGTTCTATGCCCTTTTCCTCGAGCATCTCGCGCACCTTGCGGATGTCGGCTGCTGCCTGCTTCTTTCCATAGACGATGTAGAACTGGCAGCCGCTGCTCTCCATTTCGGGATTGACGTCGTCGGGCTCTCTGGCAGCGGCAAGCGCTCCTCGCCAATGATACCAGTAAGGCAGGCAGAACTCCGCGGGAATGGTGTAGCCTGTTCCGCCATCGCCCAGGACTTTCCCTGGCTCGGCATTCCGGCTGTCAGGGTCGCCGCCTTGTATCATGAAGTCCTTGATGCAGCGATGGAAGAGCGTGCCGTCGTAGAACCCTTCGCGGGCAAGTTTCAGAAAATTCTTGCTGTGCAGAGGCGTGTCGTCCGACAGGGCGACGCGGATGTTGCCGACACTCGTCTCGATGCGGACGACATGGCGTTTCTCTTTCTTCTTGGCATCAACGGAAAGGGTGCCAAAGCAAAGCAGGGCAACGAGGAGGAGAACAAAAGACCCTCCCAAACCTTCCCTTAAAGGGAGGGCTTCCTTTGCGGAAATTTCGCCTGCTTTCTCCCCCCTTAAGGGGGAGTCAGAGAGGGTCTTTTTCCCAAACAGATACAATTGCAGGAAGGGGCTTACTCTGAGCAATTGGCTGGCCAACAGACAGAAAGCAATCACGACGAGTGCAACACTCACGGAGAGCACGATGGAAACCACAAAGTTCGGCTGGTTGCTATTCAGCCATTCTCCCACCTGCGGCAACTTGGGCAGGAGGAGGAAGTGCAGGAGGTAGATGTCGAGGGTGCGGGTGCCGATGAAACTAAGGAAACGGCCTGCTTCCCGTCCCTCTTCAAACCATTTCTGGTAATGCCTGAAGAACATCACGACAAGCAGGAGGAGGGCATACATCGCTGTGGTGCGTGGCAGGTTGACCCATACCTTCTTTAATGTGTGAAGCTGGAAGATGTCGGCACAAGAGACAATGGCCAACGTCACGACAAGCGGGAAGAACCATGGCGTGTCGAATAGCCTTTCTACGTTGCTCCAATAGCGTCGGACAATGTTGCCAAGCAGGAAGAACTGCATGAAGCGGATGGTTTGTACAAGGCTTGAATAGGCGAAGAACATGTCTTTGTGGTAGGTGAAGACCTTGGGCAAGTAGAGTGTCTCATAGGCAAAGACGCTGACTGCCCAAGCGAGAAACAGAAGGAAGCCTTTACCTAAGCCGGCAGCCCTTCTCCCCGCATAGCAGCACATATAATAGATGATGAACATCTGCAGCAAGACCCAAGTGAACCAGTAGCCGCCCTTCGTGGGGCTTGCCATGAGGCGCATGAAGCCGTCCCAGAAGTCGCCTTTCATCCTGAATATCACGAAAAGGCAAAGAAAGACAAGTGTCGGGATGACCTGCACCTTGAACTTCTTCCATGTCAGTTTCAAGGCATTGGGAACGGTCCATGAGAAGTTTGCTTTGTAGGCAAGGAAACCGCTCACGAAGAAGAAGAGCGGCATCCGCATCAGTACTAAAGAGGACAGGGCGGCACTGGTCTTCTCGTTCTCATGGAAACCGAATTGTGCCACGTGATAGGCCACCACCAGTATCATGGTAAAGCCTCGCAAGGCATCCAGCCAAGACAAACGGTTTTTTAGTTTATAGTTCATAGTTAAGAGGTTAGTGGTTAGAGGTTAGTGGTTAGAGGTTAGAGGTTAGAGGTTAGTGGTTAGAGGTTAGTGGTTAGAGTTAGTGGTTAGAGGTTAGAGGTTAGTGGTTAGAGGTTAGAGAATACTTGTTAGTCTTAATCAGCATCCCCAACAATCCTCTAACCCCTAACCTCTAACCCCTAACCACTAACCACTTACCCCTAACCTCTTAATGATTATTTCTGCCACTTCCTTGCCGCATTGCTTCACGTTATAGTATTGTTCTGCAAGTCTGCGGCCGCGTTTCCCCATCGCTTTGGCTTCTTCCGGATGGCTGGCCATGTAGCGAAGCTTCTCCTTCCATCCTTCTGCGTCCTTTACGTCTATCCAGAAGCCGCACCCCTCTGCTTCGATGTCTATTGGCATCTGTGGGTTGCGGGTGCAAAGGATGGGCAGTCCAAGGGCAAGTGCTTCGACGACGGTCGTCAGTCCTACCGTGTAGTTGCTCTCTTGACAACAGATGCAGACGCAGCGGCTCGCGGCCACCTGTTGTGCTATCTCGTGAGGAATGAGGCGGTCGCCATAGTGTATGTCGATGTTCTCTTTCGGATGAAGGCTTTCGAAATAAGCCTGCCGAATCTTCTGGACATAGAGAACGAGCGGAAGACCTGTCTCGTGGAATGCTTTGAGCAACGTCTCGTAGTCGCGGAGTTCTTTGCCCGTGGAGATGAAAGCCCCCTCCAGCTTCCTCTTTTGGGGAGTGTCCAAGCTGCACTTCCCCAAAGGGGGAGCGGGGAGCAAGCTGTCGTAGTAGTCGAGGTCGGCTCCCCAATGCACCATGCTCATGCGCTTCGGGTCGGCTTTCTTTGAGAGGAGGCTGTCCTGCATAAGCTTTTCGGAGAAGAATATCATGTGGTCCAAGCCACGATAGAAGAGGCGGGCGAGGGCTTCGCGCAGCGGGTTCTCCGCCTTGACGATGGGTTGGTGGTGCCACGCCACGATGGGATGGCTGTAAAGTCCAAGAGCCCGAAGCAGGACGATGGGTTCTATGCCGTATGTGTGGGTGGCGTAGAGGATGTCGTAAGGCTTGCGCTCGGTGAGGACTTTCCAGGAAGCGACTATCGTGTCCTGCCATCGCTTGTAGGTATGCTTTTGGTGATGCCAGACCATTTCAAATCCGTAGTCGGGCAGTTGCAAGGCGCCATAGAGGAAGTGCGAGGAGAACTTCCCTTGCTTCCATTCCCTGACGATGCGTTCCGTGTCCTGAGTGTGGTAGAAATAAAGTCTCTTCCTTGCTGCCTTTTTTGGGGGAGCATACCTGCCGCTCAGCCAAGGCACGCTTTCCACGAAGGGAACGGCAAGGAAGCACAGCGTGAACGTGATAATCAGGATGACGATGAGGTCGGGGATGCTCTTGTCTATGTTGTGTCCAAGCAATCTGCTGACTTGAACATAGCTCAGGACGAGAGGGTAGTGC
>CAMKTM010000064.1 GCA_946415695.1 uncultured Prevotellaceae bacterium
CAAGCCCCTGCCAATCACGTCTTGCTCTAAAAGCCAATGTCATCGAGGGTGCAGGAGATGATGAAATAAGTTTACCGGACACTAATAATAATTTTATTCAACAGAGGAAGATAGAGGAAGATAGGAGAAGATAAATGACGTTACGTCCCCGCCTTGTCACCTGCCGTGATATCTTCCTCTATCTTTTTTTATCTTCTTGAAATGTGCAGCTTGAGTACGTGTATTTTGACACACGCTCTTTGGCGGTCAGCGATGGTTTTTATCATCGTGAGGCGCACTGTGTTGTTTGCTTGTACATGTAGAAGCAATTGCTTGTACATGTAAAAGCAATTGCACGTACATGTACAAGCAATGGATGGAGCGTGATGCAGCAAAGGAGATACTGTGCCGCGTCATGCGATTTGTTGTTGTCTGTGGTTGTTCAGGGGCGCACTATTTTCCTGCCGTGCTGAATGTAAATGCCTGAGGGCAGATGGTTTGTGTCCATTTGGCGTCCGCTGAGGTCGAAGACGGGTGCATCGGGTAGGTCGGCCGAGGTTTCGTCTGTGGCAGGTGGTGCTTCTATGCCGTCGGCATCGCCAAGCAAGAAGTCGATGCGCTTGACGCTGGAGCCGTCGGCGTTCTGTGTTTCCAGATATGCCCGGAAGCCGTTCTGCTTGATGTTGGTCGTGCTGCGATAGAATTCGCCGCTTATCATTATGAAACTGCCCTGGGGCATTTCCATTTTGGGGTAATAGCCGATGAATGTCAGCTTGTTGCCGTATTTGTCGGCTATCTTGATGGGTTTGTTGACGGATGTGTTGATGTTGATGCCGTCATTGGGAGTCAGTACGAAGCCGGTGATGGTCTCGGGCACCTGCACGATGCATGGTCGGCCTGCCCGTATGGTGCTGACGTCGTTGAATGCCACGAGCCAGTCTTCGCCTCCGCCTGAGATGGCGCACGGTTCTCTGACTTCGGTCCCTTCGCCCAGGAGTTCTTTTATCTGGGCAGAGGAGAGGTTGAATGGCAGGCAGAGGGAAGTCCATATCCTTCGGGTCATCTTCTTGTTCACTTTGATGCTGAGGCAGATGCCGCCCTCGGGGACGTCGGTGGATGTTTCGTCGAGGACGAGCTGGGGGATGGGTTCGCCTGTGCGGTAGATGCCGCAGTCGAAGTATGCGCCTCCGAAGTTCTGCTGCACTTGTGCGGCGATGACGTTGCGTCCTCGCTTCAGATAGCGCGATATGTCCTTCTCGACGGGCGTGTCTGTGGTCCATCCGTCGCCGGAGAGGACAAGGAAGCCGTTGACGTAGAGTTTGTAGTCGTCGTCGTGGAAGACGCGAATGGTGTGCGGGAGGAGGGAAGTGAAGTCGTCGAGGGTGAACTCTCGGCGTATCCAATGGCAGTTGTATTCGCCCATCCATCGCGACACATAAGGATGGCTGTAGTTGGGACTGCCCATCGGGAATGTTGCCTCCTGCCAGTCGCTGTCGTCGTAATCGGGGCGGTGCCAGTTGGTGGCAGGTGGTTTCAGGGCATCGACGGCGCTTGAAGTTTGCGACGCAGCATCTTTCCGAGCGACACGTCCTCGCCACGGGATGTCGCAACCCATGGGCAGCACCCACTCGGGGCCTGGTGCAGGCGGAGCGGTTGCCGTGGCCTGGCAGTTCTCGATGATGGCATCGACGAGGAGCTGGCCGCGGGTGTCGTGGGAAGAGAAGGTGAGTTCGTAGCGGTCGGTGCCGGCGAAGTCCATGAGGATGACGCCTGTCGGTCCTCTGTGGGAACGCAGATAGTTGAGCGCAAGCTCGTTGCACTTCTCCGCGCAGTCGGCCACGTAATGGTTGTTGATGATGTAGTTGTTCTTCGTAAAGCCTGAAGTGTGGTTGATAAAGAACTTGCCGGTGGTGCCATCCATTGCTTCTGAGAGGAGGCGTTCGATGTCGGCTTTCTTCCTGTTCAGGTTGTCGGACGAAGAGACGTTGTAGATGTCCTGTATGCGGCAAGGCAGTTCGTCGCCGAAGTAGCCGCGATAGGTCATGTCGAAGGTGGTGTTGTCCTGCCATCCGTCAATGCGCACGGCGCCGTAGGGTGCTTCGCCCCAGCTGTTTCGGCTCAGCACGAGCATCTTGCCGCGCATCTGCTCTACGGTCAGGTAGGGGTTGAGTTCCAGGAGGCGGTCGGCGTGTGCGTCCAGCACTTGCTTCATCAGCTCAGCCCAGTTGCCGCCATCTATCTCTTGCTTCAGGAATACGATGAGGAACTCTCCGGGATGGGCCTCGAGGAAGGAGACGTAGGTGTCGAAGATGCTGCCGAGCGTCTCGCTGCCATGCGTTGAGCTGCCGTGATAGATGATGAGTCTTTTGCCATCGACGCCGGGGCGAAGGTCGAATGCACGGACGCCGAGCGAGAGTTGATCCTTGATGGAATACCTTTGGCACTCGGCATTCCAGCTGAAGCCCTTCGTGCCGGAGTCATGGGTGCCGGGAATGGAAAGACTGCGCAACGGGGCTCTGCCCGGCAAGGCTGCCATCCAGTTGCTGCGGTCGATGTCGGCAATGGCTCCAAGCACAAAGGCAAAAAGCATTGCGCAGCACGACAAGATTTTTTTCACCCTCATCATTACATGAAATAAGAACGAAGAACTACTATTATCTTTGTTTGCGGCGGGCCAAGGGGTCGCCTTCGTTGCTGTACGGGATGCTTTGCTCCACCTTTGGCACCATCTCCATAATCTTTCCGCCGCGGTACACGACGATGCTTTGGTTGGCAGCCCCAGCACGCTGCAAGAGGCGGCACTGAGCCCGACGCACGCCTTCGTCTATCAGGCGCTGCATCTCAAGAATCTCTTTCTCTTTCATGCCTTCTCGCCCTCCTTTGGCGTACCAAATTTCTTTTGAAGCTTTTGATAGGCTGCCTCGTCATAAACCACGACCTTGTCTCCACCAAGGCCAGAGGCGATGTGGACGGCAGGACAGTCGCTGTTGTCGTAGAGCGACCAGCTGTCCACGACAGGCATATAAAGCTGGAAGAGGTTGCTCAAGCCTGCTTCGTAACGTCGGTAGATGACATCAGTCGGTATGTTGTGCCCACCCATTTCCACGCGTTTTGCCACACGTGCCACTGCCTGCTCTGGTGTGCTCAGCAGGAAGAAGAGGAGCGTGACGAAGTAGCCGCGCTTCTGTGCCTGACGGATGAGCTTCACGTAGGAACGTGTTGCCAAGGTGGTTTCGAAGGCAAAGGTCTCGCCTTCCTTCAGCAGATAGATGATGCGGTCAATCATCAGTCGGCCAGCCTGAATGGCCACGCCTTCCGGGTTGAAGGGTGAGAGGCCTGCTGCTATCTCGTCGGCATTGACAAATTCGCGGCAGCCCAACATCTCGGGCAAGACGGTAAAAGAGGCAGTCGTCTTGCCTGCTCCGTTACAGCCTGCTATGATGTACAGGTTCATCTTCTTCTTTTCCATATCAATTATTAATTCTCAATTCATAATTCTTAATTCAAAATTCATAATCATAACTCAAAATCCATAATTGTTCGCGGTGTTTGGAACATAGCCTAATTATGAATTGTGAATTATGAATTATGGATTAAATCTGGCCGTAGCCGCTGTGTGCGCTCCATGCTTTGCTGCAGTTCCCATTCCTTTATGAGGCGTTCGTTGCCGGAGAGCAAGACTTCCGGCACCTTCCATCCCTTGTATTCTGCCGGACGGGTATATACGGGAGCAGCCAGGAGGTTGTCCTGGAAGGAGTCGGACAGGGCGCTCTGCTCGTCGCCGATGGCTCCGGGGAGGATGCGGACGATGGCGTCTGCCATTACTGCAGCTGCGAGTTCGCCGCCCGTCAGCACGTAGTCGCCGATGCTGACTTCCTTGGTGATGAGGTGTTCGCGGATGCGATAGTCGATGCCCTTGTAGTGTCCGCAGAGGATGATGATGTTCTTGCAGAGGGACAGGCTGTTGGCCATCGGCTGGGAGAACTGTTCGCCGTCGGGGGAGGTGAAGATTACTTCGTCGTAGTCACGTTCTGCCTTCAAGGCCGAGATGCAACGGTCGATGGGTTCGCACTGCATCACCATTCCTGCGAAACCGCCGAAGGGATAGTCATCTACGCGCCGCCACTTGTCCAATGTGTAGTCGCGCAGGTTGTGAATATGTATTTCAGCCAAGCCCTTCTTTTGTGCTCTGCCGACGATGGACTCCTGCATGAAGCCCTGTATCAGCTCGGGCAAGACGGTGATGATGTCTATTCGCATGTGCCTATTATCTCTTTAACACTCGCGAAGCCGTGCCTCTCGAGGTATTCGTTGATGCCCTTCGCCACCTTGACGCTAATGGCCGGGTCGATGAAGTTGGCTGTTCCTATTTCTATTGCCGTTGCCCCTGCCAAGAGGAACTCCACGGCATCCTTTGCATTGCTGATGCCGCCAAGCCCGATGACGGGCAGCTTCACGGCATGGGCCACCTGGTAAACCATTCGCAGGGCTACCGGCTTGATGCACGGCCCGCTGAGGCCGCCCGTCCCAATGCTCAGGACGCGTTTGCGCTTTTCGATGTCGATGGCCATTCCCATCAAGGTGTTGATGAGGCTGACGGCATCGGCTCCGGCGTCCTGAACGGCAAGGGCGATGTCCGTGATGCTCGTCACGTTGGGCGAGAGCTTCACGATGAGTGTCTTCTTGTAGGCTTCGCGGACGGCCCGCACGACGCTGGCTGCGCCGTCGGTCGTCGTGCCGAACGCCATGCCGCCGTGCTTCACGTTTGGGCACGAGATATTGAGTTCTATGGCAGGAATGCCGTCGAGTTCGTTGATGCGGGCGGCACACTCTGCATAGTCCTCAGGGCTGTTGCCGGAGACATTCACGATCATATTGGTGCGGATGTCCTTTATCTGCGGATAGATGTGCTGGCAGAAGTAATCGACGCCCTTGTTCTGCAAGCCGACGCAGTTCAGCATTCCCTGTGCCGTCTCTGCCATTCGTGGGTAAGGATTGCCTTCGCGAGGCGCCAAAGTCGTGCCTTTCACGACGATGCCTCCCAGCCCACTCAGGTCAACGAAGTCTTGATACTCTAAGCCATAGCCGAACGTACCGCTTGCTGTAAGCACAGGATTCCGAAACTCCAGGCCTGCTATGTTCACTCGCAAATCTGCCATCTTTGTCTTTATCTTTATGGTCTCCTTTTCAACGAGGCACGCCTTGTTTGCCAACGAGGCACGGGTTGTTTGTCAACGAGGTACGCCTTGTTTGCCAACGAGGCACGCCTTGTTTGTCAACGAGGCACGCTTTGTTTGCCATCGAGGCACGGGTTGTTTGCCAACGAGGCACGGGTTGTTTTATGACATTACCATTTTAACTTCTCGACATCGAACACCGGTCCCTCCTTGCAGACGCAGACGTTGCCGTCTGTCGTCTCTTCCACACAGCACAGGCAAGCGCCCAAGCCGCAAGCCATCATGTTCTCCAAGCTGACCTGACACGGAGTGCCCGTCCGTTTTGCGTATGAAGCGACCGCCATCATCATTGGTTTCGGGCCACATACGGCAATGCTGTCGAAGCTCTCTCGCTGCAAGATGCTGTGCTGCGTGACGAACCCTTTCTCGCCTTCCGAGCCGTCTTCCGTCGTAACATATACGTCGCCACAGCCACGATAGGCATCAAGCCTGATCAAGTCCGCCTTGCTACGCGCTCCCAAGAGGAATGTTGGCCGGATGCCCATCCTTTGCATCTCTTCTCCCATAAACAGGAGGGGAGCAACGCCAACGCCGCCGCCCACGAGCAAGACGCGTTGCTTCGCAGACGTAGGCATCGTGAAGCCCTTGCCCAAAGGCAGAATGGCATTCAGCACCGAGCCGGGACGCTTGGCCCATAGCGACGCAGTGCCCTGGCCCACCTTCTGCACGAGAAAGCCCACTTCGTTCCTCTCATGGTTGACACAATGCAGGCTGATGGGGCGACGCAGGAACGTGTCCTTGCTCTCATCCATGCGAAGCTGAGCAAACTGGCCCGGACACATCGCCGGAAGAGGCCCCGCCGGATTGGTTGCCATAAGCAGGAGATACCGCTCGCCAAGAAGCTCAACAGAAGTGACCTGCAAGTCCAAAATGAACTTTCGCGTACACATTATTATATTATATATTTATATTTTCGCGCTGCAAAGGTACGACTTATAATTCAAAAAACCAAGCCTCACACGACAAAATGACAGCAAGACTACTCTTTTCTCACAGAAAAAGGATAGACAAGCAGGTCGCCAAGTTCGCCGATTGGCTGCTGAGAAAGATTGAGCAAAACATACTCCCCAGCCTCGAGCGGCAGCAAGGGTTGGCAAACGAAGGCTTCACCTTCTGCTTTCACAGCGAAATGACGGGGTTCCAGACGCATATACACATTGTCCATCACCTTCGCTTTGGGCAACTTCCGATAGTCCCGATAGCGTTTAAGCTGAATGACGGCATAATCGATGAGCACTTCTTTCTCGGCAGGCGTCACACGAAAAACAGGGCGGCTGCCTTCAGCCAATTGGGAGGCGCGACCGCCCCAAAGATAATGCACCAAACGGCTCTTCAACTGGTAATCCACTATTTTCCATCCCGGTTTCAGTTCGCTTTGAGTCTGTCGGGCAGGCATCTCCACCCAATTATCGCCGACTGCCATTTCCACCTTCTGAGCCTCTGCTATCAACGCACAGAACAAGGACAAAAGACACACTATTCTCTTCATAACACGACAAAATTAGACATTTTACAAGAAATAGCAATGATTTGTTTGTGGTTTTGAGGATTTTTAACTAACTTTGCACGTTGAAGAACAAAGAACGAAGCGTGAAGAGTGAAGAATCAGAGTCAGTATAAACTTCGGTTTGCTGCTTTAATTCTTAATTCTTAACTCTTAATTCTTAACTGAATACCGCTATGACTATCGCTATTGTCACCTTGATGCTGCTCGGCTACCTGCTCATCTGCACGGAGCACATCACTCGCATCAACAAAGCCACCGTGGCGCTCTTCTGCGGTGTCTGGGGATGGGTTTTGTACGTTTGCGTAGGCCCTTATTACATTGAAACGCTTCACGATGCAGGATTCCAGGAATTCCTGGGAAGCAAAGACTATAGCATTAGGGCAGTCAACGAATTCATACGCCAGGAAGTCTTTGCCAGCCACATCGCCCAGCTCACCAGCATCGTGATGTATCTGCTGGCGACAATGGCCATTGTAGAGGTTCTGGAAAACAACGGATGCTTCGACCTCCTGACGAAACTCTGCCGATCCCGTAGCTCATGGGTAACGGTATGGATGCTCACCCTGTTCAGTTTCCTCTTGAGCGCCAACCTTGACAACCTGACTTCGGCAGTCGTGATGCTCATGGTGATGAACCGCATTGTTGTCAACCAAAGGCAACGGATGCTCTTGGGAGCCATCATTGTCATCGCCACGAACTGCGGCGGTTGCTTCACCGTCATTGGCGACGTCACCTCGTTGCTTGTCTGGACGCGCGGAGCGGTGACGCCAACGAACTACACCGCCGCGCTCGTACTGCCGGCTCTCTTCGCCACAATCATCCCCACATACCTCATCGGCAGAAAACTCCCCCCATATCTCGACCTCAAACGCAGCAACGTAATGATGTTCAGAGGCGATGATGCCGACATGAAACTATGGCAGCAACTGCTGATGCTCTTCCTAGGAATCGTCGGACTTTGGTTCGTCCCGACATTCTACAGGCTGACCAACCTGCCGCCCTTCCTTGGCGCACTTTGCGTGCTTGGCGTGCTTTGGGTGGCAAACGAAATCATCAACCGCAAGCGAATCCTCTCCGACCAGCCGTTCACGACAAGGACAAACCGCAGCCTACAGTACGAGGTGATGCAGATGATCATGTTCTTCCTTGGCGTAGGACTTTGCGTGGACATCCTCATTGAAGTCGGAGCCATGAACAGCGTCAGGGGGTGGTGCGACCAATATATCCACAACATCTACATCATGTCCCTCGTGCTCGGAGCTGTCAGCTCTGTGATGGACAACGTGGCCCTCGTGATAAGCGGCATCTCCATCTATCCCGTCTTGGACGGAGGCGCAAGCGGAATGACGGAATACCTGCAAAGTTTCGTCGAGAACGGTCAGTACTGGCACCTCATTACGCTGAGCGGTTGCGTAGGCGGCTGCCTGCTGCCCATCGGCAATACTGCAGGCTATGCCCTGATGAAGTCTGAGGACGTAACCATTTGGTGGTACCTGAAGCACATTACTTTGAAGGTGCTTCTCGGCTGGTTCTGCGCCCTCGGCATCTACTTCCTCGTGGACTATTTCCTGAGATAAGACCCCCTAACCCCCTTTAGGGGGAAATTAATATGATAACGGCACGATGGTAACAGACTTAAGTAAAATGCTCCCCCTAAAGGGGGATGGGGGGTCTTTCGTCCTCAACGCCATGCAGCAAGACATGCTTGGGACGGCTCGGAAAGGCATATCGGTAGTGCTTCTCAGCCCCACTGGTTCGGGCAAAACGCTCGCCTACCTTTTGCCTTTGCTGGAGAAACTCGATGCGAAGAGCGACAACCTGCAGGCACTCGTCATCGTCCCTTCGCGAGAACTCGCCACACAGACTGTCGATGTGGCCAAAAGGTTATGCTCCGAGCTCCGAGCCTGCGCTTGCTACGGCGGCAGACCCGCAATGGAGGAGCATCAGCAGATGAAGGGCCTTCGCCCGCATCTCGTGGCTGCCACGCCCGGGCGACTGCTCGACCATCTCCAGAAAGGCAACTTGCTCCCCGACAATGTCGAGACGCTCGTCATCGACGAGTTCGACAAGTCGCTCGAGCTGGGCTTCCGCGAACAGATGCAAGGCATTGTCGCCATGCTCCCTTCCGTCGGGCAACGCATCCTCCTCTCTGCCACCGACAGCGACGACATCCCTGCCTTTGTGGGAACGGACAAGTGTCTTCGCCTCAATTTCCTCGACGAAGAGAGCGACGACCGCATCAGCCTTCGCCTTGTCAAGTCGCCCGAAAAGGACAAATTACAGACCCTTTATCGCCTGCTCTGCACATTAGGGACGCAGAAAAGCCTCGTCTTCGTTGGCTACAGGGAAAGCGTGGAACGCGTAGGCAAATACCTTGAAGAGCAAGACATTATGGCCGACATCTTCCACGGCGGCATGGAACAGCGCGACCGCGAAAGAGCCTTGTATCGCTTTATGAACGGCTCGGTGGGTGTCTTCGTCAGCACCGACCTCGCCGCTCGCGGCCTCGACATCACCGCTGTCGATAACATCATTCATTATCATCTGCCTTCGAGCGAGGAAGCTTGCACGCACCGCAACGGCCGCACAGCGCGTTGGGACATGCAGGGCAGCGCATACTTCATCATAGGCCCGGAGGAACGTCTGCCCGACTTCATCTCTGCGGAGGAAGCCGAACCCTACCCTCTCCCTGCCAACGTGCCGCCTCCGGCAAAACCGCTTTGGGTGACATTATATATAGGTAAGGGCAAGAAGGACAAGATCAGTCGCGGCGACATCGTAGGCTTCCTCACCAAGCAAGGCGGCCTCGAAAGCAGTCAAATTGGTCGGATTGACGTGCTGCCACACTGGGCATACGTCGCCGTAGAACGTGCCATTTCCCGTGAACTCCTCTGTCGCATCAAAGGTCTCAAGATTAAGGGACAAAAGACGATTTACGCCCTCGCAGGGCACTAAGAATTGCACAAAACATCACCTTTGTGTGCATTTCTTTTGAAAAAACTTGCACAGAAGAAAGAATTGTGTTACCTTTGCGGCCGATTTTCGATTAGCCCTCCGGGAGATTAGTCGTTTGGCCGTTTGGAAACAAAGCCAACTGCCATCGCTAAAATTCCCCCCAAAAACGACTAAACGACCAAACCACTAAACAACCAATTATGAAGAAAACAATTCTCAGTTTGATGGCATTTGCTGCTGCAGGCAGCGCATTTGCTGGCGGTCTCCTGACCAACACAAACCAAAACGCAGCCTTCGTGCGTAACTTTGCTCAAGAAGGCAAGATTGACATTACAAGTATCTATGCCAACCCTGCCGGCGGCGCTTTCCTCGAAAAAGGCTGGCACCTGAGCCTCAACAGCCAGACGGCTTTCCAGCAGCGTAACATCGAGACGACTTTCCCCCTCTTCCAGTACAATACGGACAATCCATCCCTGACCCACCGGTTCGAGGGAAAGGCCACCGCACCCATCATTCCGTCGTTCACCGTTTCTTACAACCGCGACAAGTGGAGCCTCTCTGCTCACTTCGCCATCTCCGGCGGCGGCGGCAAGTGCGAGTTCGACAAAGGCATCGGCTCCTTCGAAGCCGCCTATGCGGGAGTGCTCTGTCAAATGGCTCCGGCACTCTTGCCGCCAGGTTTACTTTTCCAAGGATATACGCTCAATAGCTTTATGAAAGGTAAATCTTACCATTTCGGCCTACAAATTGGCGGAACATACAAATTCACCGACAAGGTAGCCGGATTTGTGGGCGTCCGTGGACTGTATGCGACGTCCAACTATAATGGAGCTGTCAATCCATCCGTCACCACGAATATGGGCAAGCTGCCTCTCAACAACTTCGGCATAGAGCTGAACTGCGACCAAACAGGTTTCGGTGCAGCCATTATCCTCGGTGTGGACTGGAAGATCAACAACAAATGGAATGTTTCCGCAAAATATGAGAGCCCAACCAGATTGAACCTCAAAAACAAGAGCGAGATAATTGTCGTAGAAGATTTAGTTAAAGAAAAGGCTGCCGGCATTCTCAGTCAGTTCGAAGACGGCAAGAAAGTTCGCGAGGATGTTCCTGCACTCTTGGCTCTCGGCGTACAGTACTCTCCTATCGAGAAAGTGCGCATTGGTGCCAGCTACCACCAGTTCTTCGACAAAGTCTCCACTAAGTTCCTCAACAAGGAGGACCTCATCGACCACAACACGCACGAGTTCATCCTCGGCGCAGAATGGGACATCTGCAAGTTCCTCACCGTCTCTGGCTCATGGGAAACCACCCGCTACGGCATGAAAGACGAGTTCATGAACGACCTCTCGTTCAATCTCTCCAACAACATGGTGGGCGCAGGCTTCCGCATCAAAGCCACAAAGAAGTTCAGCATCGACCTCGGCTACATGTGCACCTTCTACGAGAAGCGCCAAGTCACCACGCAGACAGTCGCCGGACCAAAGACCGACCTCTACAGCCGCAAGAACCACACCTTCGGCATCGGCCTTAACCTCGACCTGTAAACTCCAGACCATTCCCCTTGGGAAGATAATAAATACGGGAGGGTGTGTCAAAATAGGCACATCCTCTTTTTTTATCGCAAAGCCCCGACTTTCTCAAGCCAGGGCTTTGTTATGTTGTAAAAATGTTGTATCTTTACAACATCAAACAAAAGTTATGCAAAGATATCACTTTCGCCCGTATTCACCAAATCAAACGATACTTTTTCCGCAAAGAATCGACA
>CAMKTM010000065.1 GCA_946415695.1 uncultured Prevotellaceae bacterium
GAACAGCTACACAAGCCAGATGGTTCGCACCATCAAGTACTTCGCTGAACTCTAAACCGACTCTAAACGGGCTTCCCTGCCCGAAATCCTTCAAGGGAATGTGTCACGCAACTGCTGACACATTCCCTTTTTTTTGTTCTTTTTCATACAAGGCAGCAAAATAACGCAAAATTGTTTGGCGGTTTGTGCCGAAATTTATAACTTTGTAGCCGATAAGCCTGAAACACAAATGAAAAAGCGGGTCAAATCTTAAAGAAATCCAAGGCTGAGAACACCGTTTGTAAGGACAGCCAAGGGGAAAAGGACGTTTTCAGAACGTGACTATCATAAGGATAGACTCGGAGAAACAACTCCCACGTCCTTTCTTTGCTTTCGAGTATTAGTTTTTTATTAACGCCGAATTTGGGAGTGGCAGGCAACATGTTAAAGATACCAACAAACTATGAAGACTATCGCAAGACATTGTGCATTGCTGGTCTGCGCAGCCTTGATGCTGACGGCCTGCACGGGAAAAGAATCGGGAGGCGGCATCCTGGGAGGCGGCAAACCTTTCGAAGAACTGGCACCCGTCATGGAAGAAAACGGAATAGCATTGCAAAAGGCTATGAGAGAAGTGCTGAACGACCCGAGCATCCAAAGCATGAAGGAATTGAATGCTAAACTGGATGAAAAGACGAAATCGTGCAAGGAACCATACGAAAAGGCATTGAAGAGCCTCGACGGCGTAATGGCGGAGACAGAAGCCGCCGAAGGCACTGGCCTGACAATCGAGAAGGGCTTCACCATGAGCGCTATAGAGGAGGACGGCCATACCAACCTCGAACTCAAAGCAAGCGTAAAGCTCGGCGAAGATGTCAAACCAGGCGACATCTCGGCATTCGGCTATGAAGGCGACACCCCAGTCCTCCTCCTCGCACGCAGCAGCGACAGCGGCGAGAGCGGCAGCATTGCTCAAAACACCAGCGGCCAGCTCAGTTGGAACAAGGAAGAGGGAATCGTTTCCTTCAAATTGCCAGCCGACCCCACACTTGCAGACAAGCTCGCCTGCGTTGACAAGATTGTTCTGAGTACGGACAAAGATCTCGCAGCGCAAATGAGAAAAGAGCAGGAAAAACGTTCTGAGGAATTGCTTGAAAGCATACTCAAAGGAGAAGCCAACCCCAAATCCAAAGCAAAAAAGTCCGAGGAAGCTACCCTCAACAAGGCCCTCTTCGGCAGCTGGAGCGACGGCGGCGACGGCACTGGCATCAATATGGAACTGAACGAGAAGCAGAGCACCTACGAAGGTAGGAAAGGCTACGGAATCCTGTCTGCCTCCATTGAGTACGAGCCCATATTCACACTTGTCTTCACCTCCCTCACACCCGACGGTGACAACATTAAGGTGCACTACGACCAGATGGTGTCATACCTCGACGGCGACCCCGACGACCCCGACGGTGAATGTGAATGGGTAACGGAGAAAAAAGGCGAAGGTGACCTCACACTCATCCCGCAGGGCAAGAAAGTGAAGATAGACAGCAAGGACAAGGACATCAACGGCAAAGTCCTCAGCAGAGTATAGTGACATATTTATTAATGTATAACAACTATATTTTTTAGCATTATGAAAACTAAATTTACTTTACTGGCGCTATTTGTGCAATTCTTCGTGTTGGCAGCCTCTGCCTATGACTTCACCACGGGAGGTGTTTACTACAACATCACAAAGACACCGTCAAGTTCCGAACCGGGTGCCGTTACTGTCGTTAGTGGCACTGACCAGTATAGCGGTACAGTTACGATTCCAGCCTCGGTGACTAATGACAGCAAGACATACAACGTAACTGCCATCGCAGAGAAGGCATTCCAGAACTGCATACACCTCCGTGCCATCAACATCGGCAGCAATGTCACCAGCATTGGCTACCAAGCATTCCAGGGTTGTGAGGATTTGGAAGAGGTCGTTATCCCCGACAATGTCACGACATTGGGATATAACGGCAGCTATTCTTCACATCCATCTGAAACCTTCAAGAGTTGTGTTGCTTTGGAATCAGTAACCTTGGGCAGCAAACTGGCAAGTATGGGACGTGACGTGTTCATCAACTGCACCAGTCTGAAGAATGTCACCATCAAGGAAGGTTGCTCCCTCATCGGCGTTGGTTGCTTCAAGGGCTGTACGAAGATTGCCAATCTCACTATTCCAAACACAGTCAATACAATTAGCAGTGAGGCATTCTTTGGTTGTACGGCATTGAGAACCATCAATGTTCCTGCCTCTGTCACCGCTATTGGCGACATGGCCTTTCAGGGTTGTACGGCACTTACCAATGCCACTATCGGTGATGGTGTGACCACGATCGGTTATCAGGCTTTTATGGGTTGCACACACCTCCTCACGGCAACACTGGGAAAAGAAGTGCGTAGCATTAACTACAAGGCTTTTGCTGGCTGCGATGAACTGGAAGAAATTGTCATTCCCGACAATGTTACGACATTGGGATATAACGGCAGCTATTCTTCACATCCATCTGAAACCTTCATGGGTTGTGTTGCTTTGGAATCAGTAACCTTGGGCAGCAAACTGGCAAATATGGGACGTGACGTGTTCATCAACTGCACCAGTCTGAAGAATGTCACCATTAAGGAAGGTTGCTCCCTCATCGGCGTTGGTTGCTTCAAAGGCTGTACAAAGATTGCCAATCTCACTATTCCAAACACAGTCAATACAATTAGCAGTGAGGCATTCTTTGGTTGTACGGCATTGAGAACCATCAATGTTCCTGCCTCTGTCACCGCTATTGGCGACATGGCCTTTCAGGGTTGTACGGCACTTACCAATGCCACTATCGGTGATGGTGTGACCACGATCGGTTATCAGGCTTTTATGGGTTGCACACACCTCCTCACGGCAACACTGGGAAAAGAAGTGCGTAGCATTAACTACAAGGCTTTTGCTGGCTGCGATGAACTGGAAGAAATTGTCATTCCCGACAATGTTACGACATTGGGATATAACGGCAGCTATTCTTCACATCCATCTGAAACCTTCATGGGTTGTGTTGCTTTGGAATCAGTAACCTTGGGCAGCGAACTGGCAAGTATGGGACGTGACGTGTTCATCAACTGCACTAATTTGAGGAACGTCACCATCAAGGATGGCTGCTCCTATATCGGCGTTGGTTGCTTCAAGGGCTGTGACAAGATAGCTCGGATTACAATACCAAACACTATTGAAACTATTGATGCCGAGGCATTCTATGGTTGCACGTCATTATATTCTATTGATGTTCCTGCCTCTGTCACCGTTATTGGCGACATGGCCTTTCAGGGTTGCACGGCACTTACCAATGCCACTGTCGGTGATGGTGTGACCACTATCGGTTATCAGGCTTTTATGGGTTGCACACACCTCCGTACGGCAACACTGGGACAAGAAGTGCGTAGCATTAACTACAAGGCATTTGCTGGCTGCGATGAATTAAAGTCAATTGTCATTCCAGATCGTGTTACTACGCTGGGATACAACGGCAGTTATTCTTCACGTCCATCTGAAACATTCATGAATTGCATTAGTCTTGAATCTGTGACCTTGGGCAAGAGACTGGCTAACATGGGACGTGATGTGTTTATCAACTGTACAAATCTGAAAAATGTCACCATTAAGGATGGCTGCTCCTATATCGGCGTTGGTTGCTTCAAGGGCTGTGACAAGATTGCCGAGATTACCATTCCTAACACTATTGAAACCATTGATGCCGAGTCATTCTATGGTTGCACGGCTCTAAAAAAGATTGATATTCCCGAAATGGTTACTATTATCGGCGATAAGGCCTTCCAAGGATGTTTGTCGCTTACCAATGCCATCATTGGCGACGGTGTAACTACCATCGGTTATCAGGCTTTTATGGGCTGCATCCAACTCCATTCGGCAACATTGGGTCAAGATTTGCGTACCATTAATTATCAGGCATTTGCCGGCTGCAGTGAGTTGGAAGAGATTGTCATTCCAGATCGTGTTACCACGTTAGGATACAATGGCAGCTATTCTGTTCATCCCTCCGAGACTTTCAAAGGTTGTACTAATCTGAAGTCTGTGACACTTGGCAAGAAGATTCAGGCAATGGGCACAGAGGTGTTCTCCGGTTGTACCAATCTGGAGAAAATTACCATCAAGGACGGTTGTGCAGCTATTGGCACAAAGTGCTTCGACGGTTGCAACGCCATTAAGGTTATCAAGAACTATTGCGTAGATATTCCCAACACGGCCGGCAATGCCTTCAGCAGCTACACGGCAGCGCTCTATGTGCCTTCTTCGGTCATCAATGACTATAAGGCTGCTGACCCTTGGAAGAATTTCCTGACAATCGACGTTATGGAGAACGCTCCCAGCGACGAAGCCAACAAGTGCGCCGACCCGGAAATTGTCTATGAGGAAGGTCAGCTGCGTCTGACATGTGCCACTGAAGGTGTCTCCTTCATCACCGAAATCACCGACACCGACATCAAGACTTACACAACGGACATCATCGACCTCACCGTCACCTACACCATCAAGGCATACGCCGTGAAGGACGGACTTGACAACTCCAACATCGTGACCGGTACGCTTTGCTGGATTGACGTTGCACCCGTTGCAGGCGGCGTTGTTGACGGCGTTTCGGAAGTCAAGGCAATGCCTGTTCTCATCCAAAGTAATGGCAACGTGCTTACCATCAGCGGAACGGAGGAAGGCACTTACATCGCTGTCTATGACATCGAAGGACGCATGGTAGGTCAAGCCCACAGCCAAGGCGAAGGTGGCACCAGCATCGCAACAACTCTTCATGCCGGCAACATCGCCATTGTACGCATCGGCGAACGCAGCATAAAGGTTCAGATGTAGTAACAGATTATGCAACAAGGGAAAACGCTTCCCCGCCCAAGAACCTGACTGGTTGAGCATTAGCGAAACTTGATTAGGGTGAAGGGGTCCCGTAAAAGCGTCGGGCTTTCAAGCCCAGAATCCTTCAAGGGAATGTGTCACGCGACGGCTGACACATTCCCTTTTTTCGTTCGCCCTGCTTCTCGTCCGGGTTGGGTTGATTGCATGATGTGGCACGGCTGGGTGTTTGCTTGTACATGTAAAAGCAATTGCTTGTACATGTAAAAGCAATTGCACGTACATGTACAAGCAAAGAACATGCTGTGCGATGTGTGGAAAAAGGGAGTGCCATAACAACCCGGACATCATTATTGATATATAACGAAAGAACTCCGTGCAGGCTCTGGGCTTGCACGGAGTTCTTTCGTTGTTATCAGTTATTGTTAGCGGTTCACGAGCCGGTAGTAGGCAGGCTTGGGCTGTAGGGCTTTGTCGAAGAGGAGGGGATGGTTCTTCTCGCCGAGCCAGGAGCAACCGTCGTGCAGGTTCCAGAAGGTGACGCAGTCTATCTTGTCGTGGAACTTGCGGAAGGTCTGGAAGAGACGCTCGTACTGCTGCGCGTGAAGCGCCTGTATGGTGTCTGTCATGCTGATGCCTTCTTTGCTGAAGTTCAGTTGCCCGCCCATCTCTTCGCTGGCACGGACATCGAGTTCTGTGATATGGATGTGCTCCACGAGCGAAGTGTACAGCGTCAGTGCATCTTCGAGCTCCTCGACGCTCGGCCCGAAGATGTTGTAGTGTCCCTGCATGCCGATGCCGTCGATTGGCACGCCTTCGGAGCGCATTCGCTGCACCATCTCGTAGATGTTCCTCGACTTACGGGGGTTCGTCTCGTTGTAGTCGTTGTAGAAGAGAATGGCCTTCGGGTCGGCCTCGCGAGCGAACTGGAAAGCCTTGGCGATGAATTCGTCGCCGCAGAGCTGGTAGAGCTTGGACTGACGATAGGGATTCTCGCCGCCGTCGGACATGGCTTCGTTCACCACGTCCCAGGCGTAGATGACGTCTTTGTAGCGGTTCACGACCGTCAGGATGTGGTCCTTGAGGCGGGCATAAAAGATCTCCTTGTCCACGAAGTTGCCCTTGTCGTCGTGGTACATCCAGTCCGAGAACTGATTGTGCCAGACGAGACAATGTCCGCGCATCTTGATGCCGTTCTCTCGACAGAAGTTGGCGATGCGGTCGGCCTCGTCCCATCGCCAAACGTCGGGTGCCGGATGGAGCGAGGCGGGCTTCATGGCGTTCTCGCACGTCACACTGTTGAAGTGCTTGCGGATGAGGTCCTGCTCGGCATCGATGCGCACATTGCGGCCGCTCAGCGAGACGCCCATCAGGAAGTCCCTTGCGAAGACGTCTTTAAGACCTTGTGCCGATGTTTGCAGGGCAAAGCATAAAAGGAGGAGAGTCCCCGCTGCTACCTTCAGGGGACGCAGCATCATTGACCATTGACCATTAACCATTGAACACTATGTATTAAGCGTTACTACAATTTATCTTTCCGCTCTCATCGGATTGTTGAGGAAGTCCTGATAGCTCAGCCTGATGCCGTCCTCCAGTTCGGTCTTGTATGTCCAGCCCAAAGCAGCAGCCTTCGAGACATCGAGGAGCTTGCGAGGCGTGCCGTTCGGCCGTGTCGTGTCCCACTCAATCCTGCCTTTGTAGCCCACGACCTTAGCCACCAGCTCCGTCAGCGCCTTGATGGTCAGCTCTTTCCCCGTGCCGGCATTGACCGTTTCGTTGCCGCTGTAGTTGTTCATCAGGAAGACACAGAGGTTGGCCAGGTCGTCGACATAGAGGAACTCACGAAGCGGAGAGCCGTCGCCCCAGCAGGTCACGCTCTCGAGGCCTGCTTCCTTGGCTTCATGGAAACGGCGGATCAATGCCGGCAAGACGTGGCTGTGCTCCGGGTGGTAGTTGTCGTTCGGGCCGTAGAGGTTCGTCGGCATGACGGAGATATAGTCCGTGCCGTACTGACGGTTCAGGAACTCGCAGTACTTCAAACCGCTTATCTTGGCCAAAGCATAAGCCTCGTTGGTCTTCTCCAGCTCGCCTGTCAGCAGACAACTCTCGGGCATGGGCTGCGGCGCCATGCGGGGATAGATGCACGAACTGCCGAGGAACTCGAGCTTCTTGCAGTCGTTCTTCCATGCTGCATGGATGACGTTCATCTCGAGCACCATGTTCTCGTACATGAAGTCTGCCAGAGCGGACTGGTTTGCCACGATGCCTCCCACCTTCGCTGCCGCGAGGAAGACGTATTCGGGCTTCTCTTCGGCGAAGAACTTCTCCACGGCTTCCTGCCTGGTCAGGTCAAGTTCCTTGTGCGTCCTTGTGATGATGTTGGTGTATCCCTGCCGTTGCAGTTCCCTCACTATCGCAGAGCCGACCATCCCCCGATGGCCTGCAACATATATTTTTGAATTTAATTCCATTTCACACTGAGTATGTCTTTTTCACACAGAAAGCACAGAAATCACAGAAAAAAGCTCGCATAACTGCTCGCAGTCAGCTGTTATCCATTGCTCTTCCGTCGGTTTATATACATATTACCCGTTCTTTCTGTTTTCTTAAATTATGTGTAACTTTTAATTGACTATTCGTTTGATTGATGTAAGAATGTTGTCCGTGTTGAAATTGACAAGGAGGCCAACTCTCTTATTCATAAGCCGAAGATACGTTAGCAGCTGTTTGGCAAAGACCTTCTTCATTTCTTCAACGGATTTCAGCTCAACGATTATTTCATCTTCAACAAGAAGGTCGAGGCGAAGTTCCGTATTCAACAGATTTCCTTTATACTGAATAGGCACTTGCAACTGACGTTTCACTTGCAGGTTGCGCTGTGCCAATTCAAAGGCTAATGCTTCCTCATACACAGATTCAAGCAGTCCTGGCCCCAAAGCCTTATAGACGTCGTATATGGCGCCACGAACCTCGTAAGTAATCTCGTCGCAAGTCATTTTGCAAGGCAAAACTTTCTGTGATTTCTGTGATTTCTGTGTGAGCTTCGAGTTTTTAGATGTTCTCTTACTTCACGATGCCTTTCTCGAGGTATTCGGCGAGGTTGGTGCGGACTTTTTCTGCGGCGCCTTCGGCTGCTACCTTGCCCATGTCGTGGTCCACCATGAGCTTGACGAGTTGTTCGAAGCTGGTCTTGGCGGGGTTCCAGCCGAGCTTTGCCTTTGCTTTTGTCGGGTCGCCCCAGAGGTTGACCACGTCGGTGGGACGGTAGAAGTCTGCGCTTACTTCGACCAGCGTCTTGCCGACGAGGTGGTCGGGGCCGCCTACGCAGATGCCTTTCTCGTTGATTCCTTCTCCTTCGAACTTGAGTTCTATGCCGACGTGGCGGAAGGCGAGGTCGGTGAACTCACGGACGGAGTGCTGTACACCTGTGGCGATGACGAAGTCTTCGGGTGTCTCGTGCTGGAGGATGAGCCACATGCATTCCACATAGTCCTTGGCGTAGCCCCAGTCGCGCAACGAGTCGAGGTTGCCCAGGTAGAGTTTCTCCTGCTTGCCCTGCGCGATGCGTGCTGCGGCGAGGGTAATCTTTCGGGTGACAAACGTCTCGCCTCGGCGCTCGCTCTCGTGGTTGAAGAGGATGCCGGAGCAGCAGAACATGCCGTATGCCTCACGGTATTCCTTGACGATCCAAAAGCCGTAGAGCTTGGCGACGGCGTAGGGACTGTAGGGATGGAAGGGCGTGTTTTCGTTCTGCGGCACTTCCTCCACCTTGCCATACAGTTCGGAAGTGGATGCCTGATAGATGCGACATGTCTTCTCCAGATGGTTGGTTCGGACGGCTTCGAGTATGCGGAGCACGCCCACGGCATCGACGTCGGCCGTGAACTCCGGGGCGTCGAAGCTGACTTGCACGTGGCTTTGTGCTGCCAGGTTGTATATCTCGGTGGGCTGAACCAAGTCAACGAGTTTGACGAGCGACATGGAATCGCCCATGTCGGCATAGTGGAGATGGAAGTGAGGCTTGCCCTCGAGATGTGCGATGCGTTCGCGGTAGTCCACAGAGCTGCGGCGGATGATGCCGTGCACTTCGTACCCTTTGGCGAGGAGCAATTCGCTCAGGTACGATCCGTCCTGCCCCGTCACGCCAGTGATTAGAGCAATTTTGTTCATTCGTCGGATATTATTGAGTTGTGACGTTATAACGGAAAGGCGTTATAACGACTTTTGTTTATTTTTCTTCGCTGAACTGCTTGATGCGCTGCTCGTCGGAGAGGCGGCAGATGAGCAGGGTGTTGTCGCATTCTGCCACGATGTAGCCGTCCAGTCCCTGCACGACGACGCGTTTCTCCTGCGTGGCGTGAATCATGCAATTTGTGGTTTCATAGACGTCGATGTTCTTCCCAATGAGTGCATTGCCGTGGATGTCGCGCTCGGAATTGCCGAGCAGGGAGCCCCAAGTGCCCAGGTCGCTCCATCCGAAGCTGGCGGGGAAGACGTAAATCTCCTCGGCTTTCTCCATGATGGCGTAGTCGATGGAGATGCTTTCGCACTGCGGGAAGGCCTTGTTGATGGCGTCCTGTTCCTTTGCAGTTCCATAGACGGGGAGCAAGTCCTCGAATATCTTTGAGAGGGTTGGCTGATAGACGCGCAGGGCATTGGCAATGGTGCCGACGTTCCAGATGAAGATGCCGGAGTTCCAGAAGAAGTTGTTTTTCTGAATGTAGCGTTGGGCGGTTTCGATGTCCGGCTTCTCTTTGAAGGAATCCACGCGGAAGATTTCCTTGTTGCGGGCTGTCGAGTAGGAGAGGTCGGCCTGTATGTAGCCGTAGCCTGTCTCGGGGCGGTTGGGCTTCATGCCAAGCGTAACCATGGCATCCGACTCGGACACGAACTTCAGGCTTGAGTTAATGACGCGCTGAAACTCTGTGACGTCCATCACGATGGCATCGCTCGGCGTTACCACGATGTTGGCTTTGGGGTCTTGCGACTTGATGCGCCAACTGGCGTAGGCAATGCAGGGAGCGGTGTTCCTGCGGCATGGCTCCAGCAGGACGTGGTTCCAGGGTATCTCGGGCAATTGCTCACGGACGATGTTCAAATATGATGCCGACGTGACGACCCAAGTGTTCTGAGCGGGAATGATTGTCTTGAATCTGTCAAAGGTCAACTGTATGAGAGTTCTTCCGAAGCCCATTACATCGACGAACTGCTTCGGCCTCTGCGGTGAACTCATAGGCCAGAAGCGGCTTCCTACGCCGCCTGCCATGATTACCAAATGACTGTGCGCTTCCATATATAGATAATGTATCAGATTGCAAAGGTAAAACAATCTTCGCGATTGGACAAAGAATGGGGGCAGAAAATTCCGTTAGAATGTAAAAAAATGTATAAAAACATCGGCATCATGGGCTATCTGCAACGCAGATTTCTGTTTGTCGTGATTCCGACGAATTCAATCTGACTCAATTTTGAGGGCTTGTCGATGTGGCCCGACGGCGCCCGAACCGTGATTTCCGGGTTTGGAAAGACACTCGTCGAACGGGTCTGTTTCAATAACCCTGTAGGCTTGTTTCAATAAGAGCGTGCCTTTATTGCCAACGAGGCACGCTCTTATTGTCAACGAGGCACGCCTTTATTGCCATAAGAGCGTGCCTCGTTTTTGGGGATGACCTGCGATGCGGTGGAACAAGAAGGTGGCTCTCCGTCGCACTCGCGTTCGTTGGAGTTGGACTTGACGCGTGAAGTTGGACAAGTAAACGTGCCAAACTTCAGCACGACGCACGTCAACTTTTGCCACTTCACACGTCATGTTAGCCATTTTCCCGCAGATAGTCCATGCACTTTACCTGCCTTTGTAAAACATATTTCTCATTCTTCCTTCTTTTTTGATTTTTGAATTTTGATTTTTGAATTATTCTTTGTACCTTTGCGCCCGTATTAACGAAAGAACATTGAAGTCAAACATAGATAATGGCTATAAAGTTTCAATATAACAAGACCTCGCTGCAGCAGATCGAGAAAGCCTTGAAGATGCGTCAGCGCACGCTGCCCATCATCAAGAGCAAGGAGACGGCGCTGCGACTGGAGGTGAAGAAAAGCAAGGCTGAAGCCGACGAGCTGGAACGCAAGTTGCAGAGTCAGATCGAGGGTTACGAGAAGATGTATGCCCTTTGGGGCGAGTTCGACACCTCGCTCGTCAGTCTCGACGACGTGGAGCTGGCTGTCAAGAAGATTGCCGGCGTGCGCGTCCCCGTGCTCAACAACATAAGCCTGAAGGTGAAGCCCTTCGGTCTGTTCAGCGCTCCGAAGTGGTACTTCGACGGCATCAAGCTCCTGCAAGGCCTTGCCAAGACTGCCGTGGAGCGCGAGTTCGTCTTTGCCAAACTGCATCTGCTGGAACATGCCCGCAAGAAGACCACACAGAAGGTGAACCTCTTCGAGAAGG
>CAMKTM010000066.1 GCA_946415695.1 uncultured Prevotellaceae bacterium
GTGACTTAAAATAATTTCTTTATTGGACTGGCTGATAATTCAAGTTTTTTATGTACATTTGCACGCGAAATAAAAGAAATAGTTAACAGCAAATCGTCAAGATGACTTTTGAGATAGCAGCAACCGATGCGCTTTCCAATGCCCGGGCAGGCCTCATTACGACCGACCACGGGCAAATCGAGACGCCCATCTTCATGCCTGTCGGTACGGTGGGCAGCGTGAAAGGCGTTACCGACCGCGACCTTCACAATGAGGTCAAGGCTCAGATTATCCTCGGCAACACTTATCATCTCTATCTTCGCCCGGGCACAGAGATCCTGGAGAAGGCAGGCGGACTGCATCGCTTCAACGGTTGGGACAGACCTATCCTGACCGATAGCGGCGGCTTTCAGGTCTTTTCGCTCGCCGGCATCAGAAAACTGACGGAGGAAGGCTGCACCTTCCAAAGCCACATCGACGGCAGTCGCCACACGTTTACGCCCAAACGGGTGATGGACATCGAGCGCAGCATCGGCGGCGACATCATCATGGCGCTCGACGAGTGTCCGCCCGGGACGAGCGACTACAACTATGCGAAGAAAAGCCTCGGCCTGACGCATCGTTGGCTGGACCGCTGCATCAAACGTCTCAACGAGACAGAGCCGCTCTATGGTTACAGCCAGAGCCTCTTCCCCATCGTGCAGGGCTGCACGTATCGTGACCTCAGGGAGCAAAGCGCTGAGTTCGTAGCCTCTAAAGGTGCCGACGGCAATGCCATCGGCGGACTTGCCGTGGGTGAACCCACGGAGGTGATGTACGAGATGATAGAGGTGGTGAATGCCATTCTGCCCAAAGACAAGCCGCGCTACCTGATGGGCGTCGGTACGCCCGCCAACCTGCTCGAGGCAATAGAGCGCGGCGTCGATATGTTCGACTGCGTGATGCCGACGCGCAACGGCCGCAATGCCATGCTCTTCACGAGCCAAGGCATCATGAACATGCGTAACAAGAAGTGGGAGGACGACTTCTCCCCCATCGACCCGGCCGGATTGACTTGGATGGACGGCTTCTACAGCAAAGCCTATCTGCACCATCTCTTCAAGGCCCAGGAACTGCTTGCCCTCCAGATAGCCAGCATCCACAACCTCGCCTTCTACCTCTGGCTCGTGGGCGAAGCAAGGAAACACATCATGGCCGGCGACTTCACGACCTGGAAAACTGGAATGCTGAAACAGGTAACACAGAGACTTTGACAGATGAACGATATAACGAGATGACGTTATGACGAGATAACGGGATGACGATTCTTAAATTGATAAATCGTAAATTAAGTAGATGAAGAAGATCGACCGCTACATCATAAGTAAGTTCCTTGGCACTTACTTCTTCTCCATCGTGCTGATTATCAGCATTGGCGTGGTGTTCGATTTCAACGAGAACATCGACCGCTTCACTGAATCGCACGCACCGTGGCGGGCCATCGTTTTCCAGTATTACCTGAACTTCATCCCTTACTACGCCAACCTCTTCAGTGCATTGTTCGTCTTCATCAGCGTCATCTTCTTCACCACAAAGATGGCCGACGGGAGCGAAATCATTGCGATGATAAGCGCAGGCATCAGCCGCCAACGGCTCCTGGTGCCGTACATGATAAGCGCAGCCATCATTGCCGTCATGACCTTCTACCTCGGAGCAGAGGTCATCCCGCGAAGCAGCGTGAAACGTCTTGCCTTCGAAAACACTTACAAGAAACGCAACAAAAACCCGACCTACGCCGAGAAAGTGCAGTTGCAGGTCGATACCGGCGTCATTGCTTACATGGAGCACTTCGACGGCATGAGCAAGACAGGCATTCATTTCTCGCTCGACAAGTTCGAGAAGAAGCGCCTCGTCTCGCACCTGTCAGCCAATTCAGCCCAATACGACACGCTGAGCGACGTACGCTATCAGTGGCACCTCAAAGGCGTCACCATCAGGGAATTGCGCGGCATGAGGGAAAAGATAACACACTACGACCTCGTGGACTCCATCATCCAAATGGAGCCACAGGACTTCCTCTTCATCCGCAACCAACAAGAGACGATGACGAACAGCGCCCTCAAGGAATACATCGAAAAGCAGCGCAACAGAGGAAGCGGCAACCTGAGCATCTTCATGGTGGAGTACTACAAACGCTACGCCTCGCCTTTCGCCGCATTCATCCTCTCCACAATCGGAATGTCGCTCTCGTCGAGGAAACGCAAAGGCGGCATGGGCTTCTCGCTCGGCATCGGCATTGCCCTGAGCGCCACATACATTCTCTTGCAAGGCGTCTCGGCAACCTTCTCCACAAATGCAGGAATGCACCCGGCACTTGCCGCTTGGATGCCAAATATACTCTACACATTAATCGCTATATATCTCTATCGCAAATCCCCGACGTAAAGAGAAAACGTGCTGTTGTAAAAAGTCAATGATTAAATGGTAAATGCATGGATTTCTACGATTTATACCTAAATGATTATGTCCTCGATGCGCTCGACGACATGAACTTCACCGATACGACGCCCATTCAGGAGCACGCCATCCCGCCCATCCTGGAAGGACGCGACGTGATGGGCGTAGCCCAGACAGGAACAGGCAAGACGGCAGCCTATCTGTTGCCAGTCCTTAGCAAACTTGCCGATGGCGGCTACCCCAAGGATGCCATCAACTGCGTCATCATGTCGCCAACCCGAGAACTTGCCCAACAAATAGACAGCGCCATGCAAGGCTTCGCATACTATCTGGACGACATCAGCAGCGTGGCAGTCTATGGCGGCAACGATGGCATTCGATATGAACAGGAAAAACGCGCCATGCAGAGCGGAGCAGACGTCGTGATTGCCACCCCCGGCCGTCTCATCAGCCACCTAAGCCTCGGCAACATCGACCTGAGCAAAGTGTCCTTTTTTATTCTCGACGAAGCCGACCGGATGCTTGATATGGGTTTCTGCGACGACATCCTGCTCATCGCAAAAGCATTGCCCGAGAAGCATCAGACAATCATGTTCAGTGCCACAATGCCTGGCGATATTTTAAGCTTGGCACACAGCATCTTAAAGAATCCTGTTGAAGTGAAGCTTGCAGTCAGCAAGCCTGCCGACAATATCCGGCAGAGTGCTTTCCTTTGCTACGAACCGCAAAAGCTTCTTGTCGTCAAACATCTGTTCGAACAGGAGCCGCCGCATCGGGTCATCATCTTCGTCGGGTCGAAGAAAAAGACAAAGGAACTTGCCATCAGCATCATCCGTGCCGGCTACAACGCCAGAGCCATGCACAGCGACCTGACTCAAGCCGAACGTGACGACGTCATGTACCAGTTCCGCAGCGGCAAGATTGACATTCTCGTGGCAACAGACATCGTGGCACGTGGCATCGACATCGACGATATTGCAATGGTCATCAACTTCGACGTGCCTCGCGACGAAGAGGATTATGTGCATCGCATCGGCCGTACGGCAAGAGCGGGCCGCGGCGGCAGGGCCGTCACCCTCGTCAACGACAAGGATATGCTCTTCTTCCGACAGATAGAGCGCTTCCTGGGCAAGGAGATACCCAAGGAGAAGATGCCCGACGAGTTCGGCGAGACACCCTCCTACTCCTCACCAAAAGGAGGCAAGGGAAGAGGTAAGAAACGCCACTTCTACCATGGCAAAGGCAAGAAGAGAGGAAGCAAGCCCAACAAACCAAACGACTAATCTCCCAAACAACAAAAAAGGATGAGAAACCTAACCGGCGAACAATACGCCGCAAGCAAATACATAAAGCTCGAAGTAAGTGAGCCTATGCCGCTTATGGAGTTCCTGATGAAGGAGATGAGCGGCATTAGCCGTAACAAGGTGAAAGATTTGCTGCAGGGACATGGCATTCAGGTTGACAGAAAGCTTGTCACCAGGTACGATTTCATGCTCTCGCCCGGACAAACCGTTCTCGTGAGCCGTCACAAGCGCAGCACGGAACTCCTGAACAAGTACGTCAAGATTGTTTACGAGGACAAGGACCTTATCGTCATCGAGAAGTCCGAAGGCATCCTCAGCATGGCTTCTGCTCCAGGGCAGTATTGCGTCAAGACCATCCTCGACGAGTACTTTCGCAAGCGTCACTTCAAGTGTACCGCCCACGTCGTGCACCGCCTCGACCGCGACACAAGAGGACTGATGATTTATGCCAAGAGTTTGGAGGTAAGGAAGATACTCGAAGAGGACTGGCACAATATCGTCTATGACCGCAGATACGTTGCTGTGCTTTGCTGCGAGATGGAGCAGGAAGGCGGCACCGTTCACTCTTGGCTCAAGGACAACAAGGCATACATAACCTACAGCAGCCCCACGGACAACGGCGGCAAGGAAGCCATCACCCACTACCGCCGCATAGCCACTAACGGCCGCTTCACCCTTGCCGAGATGCGGCTCGAAACAGGCCGGAAGAACCAGATTCGTGTCCACATGAAAGACTTGGGCTATCCCGTTGCAGGCGACGACAAGTACGGAAATGGGCTGAACCCGCTTCATCGCCTTGCCCTTCATGCCTTCCGCCTCTACTTCTACCATCCCCATACAGGCGAACCCATGAAGTTCGAAACTCCCTACCCTACAAGCTTCACAAGATTGTTTCAGATTCAAAATAACTAAACAAAAAGAAAGCATTATGAAAAAGATTCGTTCCGTTGCAGCCATCGTTGCTGCAAGCCTCACACTCGCTTCATGCGGTCTCGGCACGACGGGAACTGGTACAAATTCCACCGGCAACACTGGCAATGCCGGCAACACTCAGAACGGCTCAATCATGGAGACAGCCGGCGGCCTGCTCGGTACAATCCTCGGTAGCCTGCTCGGCAACATGACATCCCAGCAATCCCTTGTCGGCTCTTGGACTTATTATGGTCCGAAGATAGTCTTCGAGAGCGAGAACATCCTCTCTCAGCTTGGCGGACAAGTTGTCACCAACAGCTTGGAGTCAAAGCTTGGCGACATGCTCTCGAAGATAGGTCTCAAGGCAGGAAAATCCGTTCTCACCCTGAATCGTGACGGTTCGTGCACCTTTGTTCGAAACGGCAAATCGCTGAACGGCACTTATGTCTATGATTCCAGCACCAACAAATTATCCTTGACCGGCGTGCTTGGCTTGGGACAGATGACGTGCACCGTTTCTGTGCAATCCGGCCAGCTCTATATGCTCTTCGACACCGACAAACTGCTGAGCCTGTTTTCCTCCGCCGGCTCTAAAGACTCTGGCACCTTCTCCTCCCTGCTCAAGAACTACAAAGGCTTGAAGCTCGGTTGGACAATGACGAGGCAATAACTTCAGAAAATTGACAAATTTCGGAAAACATAAAAAATAATTATGGATTATGGACTACGGATTATTAATTATTTCGTACCTTTGCAGCCGAATTACAGGATAATCCGTAAGAAATAACTCTAAATTCAAGTTTAACAAAACAAAACAATGGCAAAAATGAATTTTGGCGGTGTCATCGAAGAAGTCGTGACCCGCGAGGAGTTCCCTCTTGAGAAAGCACGTGAAATACTGAAGAACGAGACCATCGCCGTCATCGGATACGGCGTGCAAGGCCCCGGACAGGCTTGCAACCTGCGCGACAATGGCTTCAACGTCATCGTCGGCCAGCGTCAGGGCAAGACCTTCGAGAAAGCCATCGGCGACGGCTGGGTTCCGGGCGAGACACTCTTCTCCATTGAAGAGGCAGCCGAGAAGGGCACCATCGTCATGTGTCTGCTCTCCGATGCAGCCGTGATGAGCGTTTGGCCCACCCTGCAGAAGCACCTCACGCCCGGCAAGGCACTCTATTTCTCCCATGGCTTTGCCATCACCTGGAACGACCGCACCGGCTGCGTCCCCTCCAAGGACATCGACGTCATCATGGTGGCTCCTAAGGGCAGCGGTACAAGCCTGCGCACCATGTTCCTCGAAGGCCGCGGCCTGAACAGCTCTTATGCTGTCTATAACGACGCCACGGGCAAGGCCCTCGACCGTACCCTCGCCCTCGGTATCGGCATCGGTTCTGGCTATCTCTTCGAGACTACTTTCCAGCGCGAAGCAACCTCCGACCTCACTGGCGAACGCGGCTCCCTGATGGGCGCTATACAAGGTCTGCTGCTGGCTCAGTACGAAGTGCTTCGCGAGAACGGCCACACGCCTTCCGAGGCCTTCAACGAGACCGTTGAGGAGCTCACTCAGAGCCTCATGCCCCTCTTCGCCAAGAACGGCATGGACTGGATGTACGCCAACTGCTCCACAACGGCACAGCGCGGCGCACTGGACTGGTTCCCCCGCTTCCACGATGCCATCAAGCCCGTCATGCAGCAGCTCTATGCAAGCGTGAAGTGCGGCAACGAAGCACAAATCAGCATCGACGCCAACTCAAAGCCAGACTATCGTACAGGTCTCGAGAAGGAACTTAAGGCTTTGCACGACAGCGAGATGTGGCGCACAGCCGAGACAGTTCGCCAGCTCCGTCCCGAGAACAACTAATCTCCCATAACATAGGGAAACAGATGCCCCCGAAGGTTCGAACAACTTTCGGGGGCATTTCTGTATCACTCCATCATTCTTTGCTATCGATGCATTCCCTTCCTTCCGTCTTCACACGTCGCGTTGTTTGCTGCATCACGAATCAGCAATTGATTATTATTGCTGTCCGGGGAAGTTATTTCATTATCACAAGTTCTATCGCACGTCATCTCCAAAAACAAGGCACGCCATGTTTGCAAACGAGGCGTGCCTTGTTTGCCATAAAGGCACGCTCTTATTGTCAACGAGGCACGCTCTTATTGAAATCAATGCTGTCCGGGGAATTCGGCCTAAAAGGCCATTAAGATGTCAGCCCAGGGCATCCCAAGCCCCAATCAATCATATTTTGCTCTAAATACTGATGAAATCGATGGAACTGGAGATAATGAAATAAATTCCCCGGACACCAATAAAAGAAATTAAGAATTAAGAGATAAGAATTAAAAATTATTTTGTAACTTTGCCCAAGGAATAACTCAAATATATATATATAAATATGGAAAGAAGAAGTTTTCTGCGAGCAAGTGTTTTGGGTGCTGTAGCAATGACGGCGCCCGTGAGTTTTGTACAGGCAAAGGCGGCAGCTCCTGCCAAGTCTGCCAACGGGAAAGTCAATCTGGGTTTTATCGGGCTTGGGCAGCAGGCGATGTATCTGCTGAGCACCTTCATGGCGTTTGAAGACGTGCGTGTGCTGGCTGGCTGCGATGTCTATGACGTCAAGCGCGAACGCTTCGAGCGACGTGTGAAGGAGTACTACGGGTCGAAGGGCGAGAAGAAGGTGAAGGTAGATGTCTATGAGGACTACCAGGACTTGCTGGCTCGAAATGACATCGACGCTGTGGTTATCGCTACGCCCGACCACCAGCACGCCATCATCTCTATCGCCGCTTGCAAGGCCGGCAAGGATGTCTATCTCGAGAAGCCACTCACGCTCACCATCTTCGAGGGACAGCAACTCGTGAAGGCCGTGCGCAAGTATGGACGCATCCTGCAGGTGGGCAGTCAGCAGCGAAGCAGCGGCGAGTTCATCCATGCTGCCACGCTTTGCCGTGAGGGCATCCTTGGCAAGATAGACAAGATAAAAGTCCATTGTGGACGTACGGCGACGAACCCCAAGAGCGCGGCTCCTGTGCCCTACAACCTGCCGAAGCAGGATGTGCCCGCTGGTCTGAATTGGGACAAGTGGCTCGGTCCGCTGCCGGCTTCCATCTGGTACAATCAGGAACTCGACCCCTTCATCGACGCGGAGCACAACGAGAGCTTCTGGGGAGCATGGCGTTGGTACAAGGAGACGGGCGGCGGCTTGATGACCGACTGGGGCGCTCACATGTTCGACATCGCCCAATGGAGCATCGGCAAGGACGGAAACGGCGGCCCTGTGAAGATTGCTCCTGCCGGCTACGGACGCTACGAGCAGTTGACCTTCGAATACGACAATGGCGTCATCATCACCGAGGAACCCTATAACGGCGGCGAGCAAGGCCTGCAGATCTATGGCGAGAACGGCTGGCTGAAGGTTTGCCGCGGCTCCCTGAGAGCCTCCGACCCGAAGTTCGAGAAGATGGATCTCGGAGTGGAAAAAGGCGCCTATGAGTCGCAATCGGCTCACCGTCGCATCTGGATAGATGCTGTCAAAGCGCATGTTGACCCTAACTGCCCCGTCGAGACAGGACATACCTCATGCACCGTCTGCAACCTCGGCAACATCGCCATCCAGCTGGGTCGCCCCGTCCGCTGGAACCCCATCGTGCAGAAGTTCATGGATGACCCCGAGGCCACAAAACTGCTTCACTACGACTACCGAGAGGGATACACGCTCGAAGTCTGATACGTCAGACGCATAAAAACTTGGAATCTTGTATGGTGCGGCACGGTATGTTGTTTGCTGGGTCGTGATGCAATTGCTTGTACATGTAAAAGCAAACATCGCACTGTGGAATGTCGGCAAAAAGGCTGTGCCTATGAATGTGCTTTAGCGCGACAAAGTCAAATAAGTCAAACGCCGCATGGAGGAATAGGCATTTCTCCGTGCGGCGTTTGTTGTTGAACAAAGTGATTTTTCACTTGATTGGAATCTTTGCGATGCGCTTTTCGTGTCGGCCACCTTCGAAGGGAGTCTGGAAGTATTCGTCCATGATGCCATCGGCTTCTTCGTTCGTAATGAATCGACCTGGCATAACGAGTACGTTGGCATCGTTGTGTTGCCTTGAGAGATGGGCGATTTCGGGCTTCCAACAGAGGGCAGCACGTATGGTTTGATGCTTGTTGAGCGTCATGTTGATGCCTTCTCCGCTACCGCAGATGGCAATACCCTTCTCGCATTCTCCAGCTTCCATGCCTTTAGCAAGAGCATGGGCGAAGTCTGGATAGTCGCAACTCTCTTCATCGTAGGTGCCGTAGTCGTGATATGCAATACCTTTCTGTGTGAGGTACTCTTTAACATGCTGCTTGAGAGCGAAGCCAGCATGGTCGCTTGCAAGTCCTATCATAATATCTTCTTTGCTTGTTTATACACGTTCTCGGCGGTGAACCCGAATTTCTCATCCAGAACTTTATACGGAGCAGAGAGGCCGAAACTGCCAAGCCCCCAGATGAAGCTGTCGGGGTGTGCTCCGACGAGGAAGCCTTGCAGGTTGACAGGCAATCCTGCTGTTAGGCCGAACACTTTGCTTCCAATGGGGAATAATTCGCGTTGGTAGGAAATGGGTTGCTCTCGGAAAAGGCCTTCGCTTGGCGCGCTTACCACTCGCACTTTATAGCCTTCTTTTCGTAGGAGACGAGCTCCTGCGATGAGTGTGCTGACTTCGCTGCCGTTGCCGACGAAAATAATGTCGAAGTTCTCGTCGCTCTCGGCTGCGATGTATGCTCCTTTGGCGGTGCCGTTGTAGTTGGTTTTTTCGGGAAGGTCCTCAATCGTCTGGCGGCTTAGGATGAGGGCAGACGGCGTTTCGGTATTTTCCATTGCCAACTTCCAGCAATATGTTGTTGCCTTGCTGTCGGCCGGGCGCATCACAAGCATTGAGTTCCGTCCGCTGTGGTTTTTCATCTTCTCCATTAAGCGTATTTGAGCTTCCTGCTCTACGGGTTCGTGTGTGGGCCCGTCTTCGCCGACGCGGAATGCATCGTGACTCCAAATGAACTTGATGGGCACTTGCATCAGAGCTGCCATACGGACGGCAGGCTTCATGTAGTCGCTAAACACGAAGAATGTGCCGCAGGCTGCAATAACTCCGCCATGGAGCATCATGCCTATGCAACAACATGCCATCGTGAGCTCTGCAACGCCAGCCTGAAGGAAGCCTCCTCCAAAGTTGTCGCGCGATATGACGGTTGCTCCGCCCTTGATGAAGCCGTCGGTCTTGTCGCTGTTGCAGAGGTCGGCACTGCTGACAATCATATTGGGCACTTGTTTTGCCAACAGAGAGAGACAGGCGCTTGAGGCATTGCGCGTTGCATCGTTTGGTTTCTGTTGGATGCTGTCCCAATCGATGTTTGGCAATTTGCCTGCAAACCAGTCTTTTAGCTGTGCCGCCTTTTCTGGGTTCTGCTTTGCCCAAGCCTTTTCTTCTTCGTGACGTGCGGCTGCGATGCTTTCCAGTTCTTTGAGACGTGTTTCGTAAAGAGCTGCCACTTCGGGGAAGATGACAAACGGCTCGTCGGGATTGCCCCCGAGGTTGGTGATGGTGTTGCGGTAGGCTTCACCGCCGAGGGGTGCTCCGTGAGTTTTTGTGCTGCGTTCGTAGCTGCTGCCGTCGGCTTGCAGAGCGCCCTTGCCCATGATGCAATGGCCTATGATGATGGTTGGTTTGCCTGTTATGGCTTTTGCTTTGTCGAGAGCCTGGCGTATCTGTGTTACGTCGTTTCCATCAATCTCAATAATTTCCCATCCGAAAGCACGGTACTTGGCAGCTGTGTCTTCGCTTGTCACGACCGATGTCTCTGTGGAGAGCTGAATGTCGTTGGCATCGTAGAACATAACGAGGTTGTCAAGCCCAAGGTTTCCTGCGATGCGTGCTGCGCCTTGACTGATTTCCTCCTGAATGCCGCCGTCGCTTATATAGGTGTAGATGGTTTCCTTCTTGAAGGTCGGATTGCTTGTCTTTGCATAGAGGAACTTTGCAGCGATGGCCGCTCCAACGGCATAGGTATGTCCTTGTCCGAGAGGGCCGCTGCTGTTTTCGATGCCACGTTCGTAGCAGATTTCGGGATGCCCTGGTGTGGGAGACCCCCATTGGCGCAACTGTTGCAGCTCTTCGAGGGAGAACTTGCCAATCATAGCCAACTCGGCATAGAGCATCGGCGCCATGTGACCAGGGTCGAGGAAGAAGCGGTCGCGCCCTTCCCAAGTCGGGTTCTTCGGGTCGAACTGCAGGTATTCGCTGTAAAGGACGTTGATGAAATCGGCTCCACCCATTGCTCCGCCTGGGTGACCGCTCTTTGCTTTTTCCACCATTGCAGCAGCCAAAATGCGGATGTTGTCGGCTGCGCGGTTCATTGTTGCTTTCTCACGCTTCATAATTGTAATTGTGGAGGGTCATAATTATTTTGCCACAAAGGTACAAAAAATAATTAAGACATGAAAATGAAGCGTGAAGAATTAAGTATAATTTAAGTTTTGCAGTTCAATATATGGCGGGACTGATATGATTACGCAGTCTATTTAGAAACTCTCCCTATGGGTTGTTTCCAATAAGAGCGTGGTCTTATTTCAATAAGAGCGTGCCTCGTTGGCAATAAGAGCGTGCCTCGTTGGCAATAAGA